>CAIYZI010000304.1 GCA_903930665.1 uncultured beta proteobacterium | reverse complement strand
TGATAAAAACGATGCTGAAGATAGCCTAACAGGCTTAGTCATAAAAGTATTTTTATCCATAGTCTTAGCTTAACTCAGAAGCCTGCATGACCTAGGAGCGACACTATCCGACCAACTTATATATAACCCACCCCAAATTCAAAACAACCAATGTAATAAGCGCGCCAAATGTGAGCATCATTCCCAACACACGCTTACTAAAATCCGGCGGAGGCAAATTAATACCTACAGCGTGAATCAAACGCCCAATAATGAGTGTGATCCCGGTAATAGCCACTAACCACCATGGCGCCCCATTTAACTCAAGACACGCAATCAATATGATTCCAAAGGGAACATATTCAGCAAAATTACCTTGAGCACGAATTGCTCTTTCTAGATCTTCGTGGCCACCACTTCCCAGTCCAACCTTATTCTTTCTTCTAAGCCCAATAACGGCAAAAGAAAGCTTTACAAAGATTATGGTCAAAACAGAGGCAATAATTGTGGTGACTATTAGCATTTAAGGCTCCAAAGGAATGTTTCAAATCTTAACCAAAAAATGAAAAAAATACCCGAAGGTGTTTTTTAGTGTTTCTAGGTGACGCGGAGAAGAATCGAGCTACCGACCTCAAATTTTTAAATCCCCTGTGCTTTTGACTCTCAATAGCCACTCTCTGCCACCAGGAAATAAAAATATCTATTTACAGGTCTAAATTTACCCCCCTCAGACCTTCATGGAGCGTTTCTTATGCGCTTCTTTCAAAATGCGGCACATCCACAAACCCCTTGAAATTGCCGCCCCAACGGTTTTTGGGATTCAAACCCTCCCAGTGCTCACCTAATGCGCGAATCAACTCTTTATCCCAAACGAGCTTTCCTTGCCAGAAGAAGTTCAGGTCTATGGCACAACGTCTTAGGTGGTTACTGTTCATCGTTTTTGATCTACCGCTCTTAAAGTAGATCTGTTGTTGCTCCGGTGATCTCCAAAGCTCTCCCCCAGTAATCACCCAACCTTGAGTATTTGCAAACTGAATTAAGCGACTGACATCCATTAAGAATGCGGCCTGCTCTGCGACGAGGCCACTTACCTGAGTGCTCATGGTGTTTGCTCTTTTTGAAGCTTGCCATTCACACGCATTTCAAAGATCTTCTCTACTGATCTGCCTCCAAAGTAAGCAAGCATGACTAACTGGCCCCACTCTCCTAATAGCCTGACATAGGCTTCATTGATATTGATCCCCATGGCTGATAGCAATGCAAAGAGTAAATAGGCCGTCAAAATATAAACAAGTGTTCCTGGCCGAATGTTCTTAGATAGCCTGGAATCACTACCCATATCTGATTGCCAGCGCACGGTGGTGCTTTCTTGTGAAGCGCGATGCATTTGGGCGAGAAGTTTGGATTCGTCTATTTCGAGTTCTTTTTGTTTGAGCGTGTATTGCAATAGGAGTTGTTCTTGCTCGATTTCTAGCTGTTTGAGCTTAATGAGATCTTCCTGACTGGGGTTTTCCGGAATACATACCCCAATCTTGTTCTCGATGAACTCTTTACCTTTGGCTTGTACGGCGCCTGCCAGAAGGCCAAGGCCATTGACGGCTAAGGTTTGCACTAGAGAAGTAATGATTGGAGGCATATTTTGATCTTTTGATTTGATGCTTATATTAGGAATTTGACCGCCCTGCACGTTTTGTCTAGCTTGATGATGTTGGTAGTGGGTGCAGTGACGCGCACCCACGTACCTTCATTGCCTTGACACCCACAGTCGCACCCAAACATTGGCGCCAGCAAGTGGTCATTTCTACTGCTAGCGCCTCTTACCTACTTTAGGTTCTGCCTTGAGTTCTGCCTTGAGTTCTGCCTCAGCCCCAAGCTCTACCTTAGAAGTCTTTTCGATGGGCTCGGCTTGTAGTTGCACGCTGTCTGCCAGTAATCCTTGAACGATCTCCATGAGGCGATCACCATCGTCTTCACCAAATACTTTAGCTACCACTTCATGGCCATACTTTGCACAGAGGCGGTCGTACTCGTGTTCTGGGGTGATGGTAGTTTGATTGATCTTTTCAAAGACGGTGACGTTCTCACGCCCAAAGAGGTTTCTCAAGATGTTGGTCTCATACGGCGGTACATGCACATGAAT
>CAIYZI010000303.1 GCA_903930665.1 uncultured beta proteobacterium | reverse complement strand
GTCATTCCGATGCTCATGATCATGATCGCGATTAATCGCATTGGCTCACCTCTAGTTGCTCAGGCCAGCATCCTAGGGCCAGTCTCAACTATTTTTATGGGATGGGCTGTTTTATCTGAGCCTATTACTTGGCTTCAAATCAGCGGAATGGGGTTGGTGATGGGGGCGATGTGGTTACTCGTACGTAACGATACACCAGTAAAAAAGCCACCGGATTAATCTAAATCCAATGGCCTTTAAAGACTCTAATGCGCTAAAGATAATTTACTGGACTGCAGCAGCTTCTTGCGCCTTAGCTTTCTTCTTGGCTTTTTTCTTAGCTTTCTTTTCAGCCTTTTTCTCTGCCTTTTTCTCTTTCTTAGCTTTTTTCTCAGCGGTCTTTTCAGACTGAGTTAGAGGAGCTGGAGCAGCTGCAGGCATCGCTGGGGCTGCTACAGGAGCAGGTGCTGGAGCTGGATCTGCTGCCATTACAGCAATTGGAGACAGGCCAATAGAGGCGGCAATAACAGAGGCTAAGCCCAGACGTGCGAAACGAGGAATCATCTAATTCTCCATAAAGGTTTGCGGATTATTTAATAATACCGAATTAATTAACAAATATGCTTGAATTTTAGAATGTTTCCCATGAGTGACTTCCCGCAGGATATTTATACCGAGCCTCAAGGCTATTCCATCAATACCTTGGAAAACCTTGGTCCCCTCACCCGAATGGCCGGAATCTGGGAAGGTCAGCGGGGCCTGGACATTAAACCCAAGGCTGACGGACCGAAAAAGCAAGTCTTTATCGAGCGCATTGAACTTCAGCCAATAGATCCCCAAACTAATGGGCCACAATTATTTTATGGTTTGCGCTATCACTTACACATCACCAAACCCGATCAAGTAAAAACCTACCATGACCAAGTTGGGTATTGGCTTTGGGAACCAGCCACCGGCGCAATTGTTCACACTCTCACCATTCCCCGCGGGATGGTTGCCATGGCCACAGGTAAAGCATCAGCCACCGCCAATCAGTTCGAATGTATCGCCAAAATAGAAGATGCTACTGCGGGAATTTCTTCCAACCCTTTTTTGGATTACGCATTTAAGACTGTTGAATACCACATCATGATTACCTTCTTGGAGGATGGCACTTGGTCTTATGAACAAGACACTGTCTTAAAGATTAAGGGACAAGATGATCTCTTTCATCACCTAGATACCAACGTCCTTACCAAGATTGGCGAGCCCACCCCCAACCCCCTAGCATTACAGGAAGCAAAAACGCCGGCCTGACTCTAATTCTAGCTAGAGGTTTTGAGTCTTTTTTTAACTGATGACACTACGATCCCCGCCACTATCAAACCAAATGCTACTCCATGAAAGAGACTTGGGGGTTCCCCGAGTAAAGCGGCGGAAAAAAGTGCGGTAAATAAAGGGATAAGGTTGGCAAAGAAGGCTGCGACTGTAGGTCCAGCACCGCTCACCCCCATGCCCCATAAGCGATAAGCAACCAACGAAGGCCCTATCGCAACAAAGAGAATTAATGCAGCAGTGGTTAAATTTAGGTGAATATAAGCATTACCTGAGGCAATCTCAAATCCATCGAAAAAGAGGGACCATAAGAAGCCAATCATCACTTGCGCCATTAAAAACTCCGCCCAAGGCCACTCTCTCTCAGTGCTCTTACCCGGTTTAGTCAGCATCCAACTATAAAACGCCCACAGAATAGTGGCCAACATAATTAAGAGATCGCCCATCACGAGCTGCATGGATAAAAGCGACAACACGTCACCCCTCGTCAAAACAACAACCACGCCCACCATTGAAACAAGCGCCCCAAAAATTTGTAAGAGACTCGGTCTTACTTGATAGAAGGCAGCGCCAATCAATAGCATCCAAATAGGCATACTAGCGCCAATTAAGGTGACATTAATGGCTGTTGATGTTTGTAATGCAAGATAAAGAAGGACGTTGTAGCTCCCAACGCCAAAAAGACCTAGAAAAAGAAAGCGAGTTTTGTTTTGCCATAAGGCACTGTCGCGCTTAAAAATACGCCACCCTAAAGGCAATAAAAAGAGTGCTGCCAAACCCCAGCGGATAGCGCTCAAGGTAATTGGGGAGATGCTACCAACTAATACACGCCCTACTATGGCATTTCCAGCCCAAAGAGCGGTCGTCACCGTTAAATAGAGTGCAGTAGCAAGATTGAGGTGGGGCATTGAAGAAAACCGATGAAAAGGGCTATAAAGAGCCCAAATACAGGGCAACCCAGACATTGTAGAAACAAATGGCGGGTATTGCTAAGATAGAGCCTATTTAGATTTTGGCTGCATTTTCGCAGCTATAACTTGAAGGATAAAGAGTGGCAATTATTACTAATATTGAAGATTTACGGGTACTTCATCAAAAGCGCACTCCCAAGATGTTTTACGACTATGCCGATTCCGGCTCTTGGACTGAATCCACTTATCGAGCCAACGAAACTGACTTTCAAAAAATCAAGTTACGACAACGCGTTGCCGTTGATATGACAAATCGCACTACCAAAACCACTATGGTGGGTCAAGAAGTTGCTATGCCAGTGGCATTGGCGCCAACCGGATTAACAGGTATGCAACACGCCGATGGAGAGATCTTGGCTGCGCGAGCTGCCGAAAAGTTTGGCGTACCATTTTGCCTCTCCACCATGAGCATCTGCTCTATTGAAGACGTGGCAGCCCACACCACAAAACCATTTTGGTTTCAGCTTTACGTCATGAAAGATCGTGGCTTTATTGAGCGCTTGATTGAGCGTGCTAAAGCTGCCAAATGCTCGGCTTTAGTCTTGACTTTAGATCTGCAGATTTTGGGACAACGTCATAAGGATCTGAAAAATGGCCTGTCAGCGCCACCTAAATTGACGATTGCTAACATGATTAATATGGCAACTAAGCCACGTTGGTGCATGGGAATGGCAATGACTCCTCGTAGAACTTTCCGCAACATAGTTGGCCACGCAAGCGGGGTGGGTAATATGTCCTCTCTCTCTTCTTGGACCGCAGAGCAATTCGATCCCGGCCTTAACTGGGGAGATGTGGAATGGATTAAAAAATTATGGGGCGGTAAGCTCATCATCAAAGGTATTCTGGATGAAGAGGATGCTCGTTTAGCCGCAAACTCAGGCGCTGACGCACTCATTGTTTCTAACCATGGTGGCCGTCAATTAGATGGCGCCGTGTCGAGCATTCAAGCCCTTCCCGGTATTGTTAATGCAGTTGGTAAAGATATTGAAGTCTGGATGGATGGCGGCATTCGTTCAGGTCAAGATGTTCTCAAAGCTTGGGCCCTGGGCGCTCGCGGAACAATGATTGGACGCCCCTTCCTTTATGGCTTGGGCGCTATGGGTGAGCAAGGCGTCACTAAATGCCTGGAAATTATTCACCGTGAGCTTGATATCACCATGGCTTTTACTGGTCATCGTGATATTCAAAATGTGACTAAAGACATTCTTTACCCAGGAACTTTTTAAAATTAAGTACATCATTAACCACCCACTTATTGCGTTTGCATTTACCTTTTTTGCTTGCGCTTTCTCAGTATGGTTTGGCAATGCTGTTCTAAGTAAATACCGCACCAAGGATACCGAGACAGCATCTGATCTCGGTATCATTCAAACAGCAACACTGACATTGCTTGCGTTAATCATTGGCTTCACCTTCTCCATGGCAATTGATCGCCATGATCAAAGGGTGGTTTTAGAGGAGGCTGAAGCAAATGCGATTGGGACAGAGTATCTCCGTGCAGATCTGCTGCCACCAAAATCAACGGCAGCATTGAAGACGCTACTCAATAGATACCTAGATCAACGTATCTTGTTTTATTCAAAACAAGATCGAGAGTCTGCCCAAGAAATCAATCGAATTACTGGTGAAATTCAGAATGCACTTTGGGCAGAAATTCTTCCTGCTGCCCATTCACAACCGTCCCCCACCGTTGCCCTAACTTTATCTGGCATGAATGATGTTCTGAATTCACAAGGCTATACGCAAGCAGCTTGGTGGAATCGTATTCCATATACAGCATGGGGATTAATGGGTGCGATTGCCATTTGCGCTAACCTACTAGTAGGATTTGGGGCGCGCAATTTTAAGGACAATATCTGCCTGTTTATGATATTTCCTTTTGTTATTTCAGTTTCCTTCTTCTTGATCTCAGATATTGATACCCCTAGGGGCGGTGTGATCAAAATTCAACCACGTAACTTGATGTACCTAAAAGAAAGCTTGAACCCAGCCAAAACTGATTCAAGCCTGATCAAGGTTACAGACTAAGTAGCACTCCATCTGAAAAGGCGGTCAAATAATGAAGCGCGTAGTAGACATCTATAAAAACCGCGGTCGTGAATTGGTTTGGACTTATGTCATTCATCTAGGTAATGTGGAATTTCATCCGGCTCAAATAGATTTTGAAGTTGAAGCCTTAAGACTCTCTCAGCTGGACAAACGCGGTCCAGCCAATGAACTCAGTGCAAAAGCAAGGATGACCCTCTAAGCTAAGCGGAAATCAACCATTGTGTGAAGACAGTTAACCCATCAAATGACAAATATCATCTGATGCTGATTAGATCAAAAAATCAAATATAAAGAAAAGCAACACATGAAACCTTTAAGCAAAAAAACCAAATTGGTTATTGCCTGGACTGCCTTAATGACGGTGATTGGAACAGCCCTACTTCATCAATGGCAATTTTTTGCTATCGGCTGTTTTTCTATAGCTTTTTTATTGGTCGCCAACCATTTCGACCTTTTGAAAGATCCAAATGATAAAAAATGAGGCCTTCATTCTATTTAAATGAGGCCCCATTTTTTACTGCAGCAATTTTTTAAATCTTAAAGACTTGGGTAATCGGTGTAACCCACTTCCGCACCACCATAAAACGTTGCACGATTGTAGGGATTTAAGGCTACGCCTTTTTCAAAGCGCTCTGCTAAATCAGGATTGGAAATATACAAGCGGCCATAAGCTACTGCATCGGCCAACCCCTCTTCCAAGACCTTTTCACCCATAGCCTGATCATATCCGCCAGCGGTAATAAACTTACCCTTAAATGCTGAACGAAACATCTCTGATGTCACTGGCGCTTCCACATAAACGCTATCGTTACCTCCAGCACTTGTTGAACGTGGCTCAATCATATGAAGATAGGCCAAGCTATAAGAGTTTAGCTTCTCAATAACTGTGGAAAATAATTGCACAGGATCACTGTCATCGATATCGTTAAAAGTACCATATGGCGATAAACGAATCCCAATACGATCGCATGGAAATACTTTACTTACGACATCAATAACCTCACCTAATAAGCGGTAACGATTTTCAATGGAGCCACCGTATTCATCAGTACGGTGATTGGTTTTATCTTGCAAGAATTGATCTAATAAATAGCCATTTGCCGAATGAATCTCTATGCCATCAAATCCCGCCTCTTTAGCATTAACTGCCGCAGCTTCGAAATCCTTGAGTAGACGCGCTATATCTTCGCTTGTCATTGCCTTAGGAGTTTCATAATCATGCAACTGCCAATCCGCGCCATAGGTTTGTCCTGCGGGCGCAATTGCGGAAGGAGCTTGAGGTAAACCTTGATCTGGGTGTAATGATGAATGTGAAATTCTTCCTACATGCCAAAGCTGGGCAACAATAGCACCACCTTTTTGATGAACCACATCAACAATTTCTTTCCAAGCAGCAGTTTGCTCAGAAGAATAAATTCCAGGTGTAGCTGGATAGCCCATACCCAGTGGAGAAATTTGAGTAGCTTCAGTAATAATAAGGCCAGCACTAGCGCGCTGACCGTAATAAGTTTTAGCAAGTGGGTGAGGAACATCACCTGCAACTGCTCTCATTCTGGTTAATGGCGCCATTACGAGACGATTTTTTAGCTCAATTGAACCAAGTGCCACAGGGGTAAACATGATTTCTTTTCCAGACATCACAATCTTTCTTTTAAAAACGCAGTTAATAACTCGACCACAGACTGTAGCAAGATTAGGAAAGTTTTGCTGAGGACCAAAGCAATTCAATCACGCTGCACGATCGCTGATTTCTTGCTTATTACTTCCAAAACGTTTGCTAATGATTTCAGAAAGCGCCTCAAACTCTTCCATATGTACAGTTGAAGAACGTGCTACAAGAGCAATAATCCGCTTAGGTGCTGGTTGGGACAAAGGTCTTGCAACCAGAGATGTGCCATTCAATAGACCTCCTTTTACCGCCATTTCAGGAAGCAAGGCAATCCCCATTCCAGATTCCACCATCTGCAGCAAAGTTAGTAAACTTGTAGCCTCCATGCCATCCGCTTTGCGGATATCGGATCGCTTACAAGCCTGCAAACTATGTTCACGTAAGCAATGGCCTTCCTCAAGCAATAACAATCTCTCAGCTAACTTCGCTGGCATATGTATGACCTTGCCTTTAAGAGCGGGATCCTCTTGCCTGGCGACTAAATAAAATTCATCGTCAAACAACTCTTTAACCAATAGCCCTTCCACGTCGTAAGGTAGCGCAATCAAAGCAAAATCTAGCTGATGATCTGATAACCTCGAGAGCAGATTGGCGCTTAGATCTTCTCTGAGGGCAATTTTTAAATCTGGAAAAGTTCTTCTGATATATGGCAAAACATTAGGCAACAAGAATGGAGCAATTGTAGGAATCACCCCCAAACGAATCACCGAAGACATTGGTTTGGCAGTTGTATTTGCATACTCAACTAAATCCTCGGATGCAGCCAAAATTGCTTTAGCTCGCTCAAGAACATCTAGGCCAACAGGAGTGATGGAAACATTCTGACGATCTCGCTCCACCAAGCGCACTCCAAGAGCCTCCTCGAGCTCTTTAAGACCAGCGCTTAAAGTAGATTGCCCTACAAAGCAGGCTTCAGCCGCTCTGGTGAAATTGAGCTCTTTAGCTAAAACAACAAAATAGCGTAGCTGCCTTAATGAAGGTAAAGCCGCCATCATCGCTCCTTATCAATTTATTTGATTGATAATAACATTATTATTGATTGGACTGATTACAAGCATCCATTCACAATGGGTCCCATCAATTAACAATATTTTTTAATAAATATTAAAAGGGAGTTTAAAAATGGCAAGTCCAGAAATTAAAACCATACAAAATCTCGAATCCGCATTTGCTGGTGAATCTATGGCCCATATTAAATATCGGTATTTCGCCAAGTTAGCCCGCGCTGCTGGGGATGAGGAAACAGCCAAGATTTTTGAAGCTACAGCAGATCAAGAAGTGATGCATGCTTTTGGTCACTTGGATTTGCTTTACCCAGCCAATACCATTACGCCAACAAAGGCTTTAGAGATAGCTATTGAGGGCGAAACCTATGAGTACACTGAAATGTACCCAACTTTTCGAAAAACTGCAGTTGAAGAGGGTAATACTGCCGCCATTCAAGAAATTGACGAACAAATGGCGGAATCAAAAGAGCATGCAGAACAATTTCAAGCAATGCTGGCCAAGGCGGCCAAACGTTTTGCCGCCCTAGCTAATGTAGAAGAACGGCACGCAAATCACTATAAAAAAGCATTGGAAAGTGCCAAGGTATTTGCTGCTCAGAAATCCCCAGGCGCGCAATAAAAACTAAATCGAAATTAAATCTAAAATCACTACTAATTTATTAAGGAAAAATCATGAATTCATGGCAATGCATCGTATGTGGCTTTATCTATAACGAAGCCAAAGGCTTACCAGAAGACGGCATTGCGGCAGGTACGGCCTGGGCTGATATTCCCGAAGATTGGGAATGCCCTGACTGTGGCGTTGCAAAATCTGACTTTGAGATGGTTCAAATTAGCTAATTTTTTGTTCTATTAAAACCATCTAACTGTTTCATCAGACTCATTAGGGAGCCCAGCTTTGGATCAACATCATCAACAATCTC
>CAIYZI010000302.1 GCA_903930665.1 uncultured beta proteobacterium | reverse complement strand
GGCAGTGGCCTTTTTCTTAGTAGGCTAGCTTGGTGAATCGTAATGATGGCTAAATTTTGGAACTTCGTTTTTTTCCAAGCGGGCTGGTTCGCTTGCGTGATTGGCGCGGCTAATCACCAAGTTCTATGGGCTGTTGTAGCCACTTTGGCTTATATTGCTTTTCATGTTTGTCATTCCTATTCCCCTAAAACATATTTGAGCTTAATGTTTAAGGCTGTTTTATATGGAGTGAGTGCTGACACACTTCTTATTCATTTTGGCTATCTTAGCTTTGAAGATCTCTGGCCAAGTGTTTATTTGTCTCCTTTGTGGATGTGGGTTTTGTGGGCTTTGATGGCCGGAACTATTAATGGCTCTTTATCTTGGTTGCGTGGCAGGCCAATATTGGGTGCGGTTTTGGGGGCGATTTGTGGCCCAATGTCATACGAGGCGGGCATGCGGATGGGTGCGGGTCAATGGGCTCCTGGTAAGCAAATCATGGGAATGATCTTGGTTGGATTGGTATGGGGAATTGCCATACCTCTTTTCTTTTATTGGGATCGCTCTCCATTGGAGCGAGGATTAGTAAAAAATACGTAATTTCTGAGGAAATCTCAGTCAAAAGGGGCTTGCAAAGAGTACTGTTTTTATATACAGTAAGATCCAAAGTGTCAGGCAGTAGAGAAAACTTCGGGAAAAAGCCCAATACATAGCGAAAAGGAATAAAAAAATGGCCGTTGACGATAAGAAAAAATCAGCCTCATCAGAATTTGAGGGAATGAGCGGAGACAAGCAAAAAGCATTAACAGCAGCCTTGGCACAAATTGAGAAGCAGTTTGGTAAAGGCTCAATTATGCGTTTGGGTGATGCTGAAATTAATCAAGATATTCAGGTTGTATCTAGCGGATCCCTTGGTCTTGATATTGCCCTTGGAGTTGGTGGGTTAGCGCGCGGTCGCGTTATTGAAATTTATGGTCCAGAGTCATCCGGCAAAACTACCTTGACTCTGCATGCTATAGCTGAAATGCAGAAGTTAGGAGGCACTTGCGCCTTTATTGATGCGGAACATGCCTTGGATGTTCAGTACGCCTCACGTTTAGGTGTTGATGTGAATAACTTACTGATTTCTCAGCCAGATACTGGCGAGCAGGCATTGGAAATTGCAGATGCGTTAGTGCGTTCTGGCTCAATTGACTTGATCGTGATCGACTCTGTTGCCGCTTTGGTTCCAAGAGCAGAGATTGAAGGTGATATGGGTGATTCATTGCCTGGTTTGCAAGCTCGCTTGATGAGTCAAGCCTTGCGTAAGCTGACTGGAGCGATTAAGCGTACCAATACTACGGTGATCTTTATTAACCAGATTCGTATGAAGATTGGTGTCATGTTTGGCTCGCCAGAAACGACTACTGGTGGTAATGCGTTGAAGTTTTATGCCTCTATGCGTCTGGATATTCGTCGTATCGGCAGCATTAAAAAAGGTGACGAGGTTGTTGGTAACGAGACTCGCGTCAAGGTTGTGAAGAATAAGGTTTCACCTCCATTCCGCGAAGCAATTTTCGACATCATGTATGGCGCAGGCATTTCACGTGAAGGTGAAATCATTGATATGGGCGTAGAGGCTGATCTTGTTGAAAAAGCGGGCTCTTGGTATAGCTATAACGGCGATCGTATTGGTCAAGGTAAAGACAATGTTCGTGAGTTCTTGAAAGAGAATCCAGCAATTGCCAAGGATATTGAGGCTAAGATTCGTCAGAAATTAGGTGTTAAAGCTGGTTCAGCCGTGGTGAGTGATGTCCTCAGTGAAGAGGAAGTTGAATAGTTCGATGTCAGTACCTAGCGGTAAAACTAAACAAAGCCCGAGTCTTAAAGCTCGGGCTTTGCGTCTTTTATCTTTGCGTGAATACAGTCGCAAGGGTTTGGGTCAAAAGCTTGAGGAATCAGCCCAAAGATATGCAAAAATGCCTGTAAAACAAGGCGATGAGGTTGCAATGCCTCATAGCAAGCCCTTGGCTTTGCAGATAGAAGAGGTATTGGATGATTTTGAGGCGCGAGGCTGGTTATCGGATGAGCGTTTTGCAGAATCCTTGGTCCGGCGAAGAAGTGAGCGTTTTGGGGTGAGGAAAATACAGGATGAGTTAGCCCAGGCGGGGGTGGATTCTACAAAAACGATTGCACTGTTAAAGACCCTAAAAGAAACCGAATTTCAGCGTGCCAAAGACCTTTGGCTTAGAAAATTTGGTGAATTAGCTCAGGAACAAAAAGAACGAGCCCGTCAATATCGATTTTTGGCCTCTAAAGGCTTCAGCTCTGAGGTGGTTTCCCGTGTAGTAGGTGGACGCCCAGATTAGGGGAATTACGGAGATCACTTTCGCATATTACCGCGCTGCAGCATGCTAGACTTGCGAGGTCGGTTAAACCGCTCGAATTTATTCAATTTAGCTTTATTGCTAATTAAAGGGTGTGCATCTGAGAATAGGGCGACAACGGTTTGGCTAATCCTCATCGCTTGCAAAAGATACCGTTTCGGGAGTAATTATGAAAATTCACGAGTACCAAGGCAAAGAACTTCTACGCCAATTTAATGTGCCTGTTCCAAATGGCATTCCTGCTTTTAGTATTGATGAAGCAATTGCAGCCGCCGAAAAACTAGGCGGACCAGTGTGGGTTGTAAAAGCACAAATTCATGCGGGTGGTCGGGGTAAAGGCGGCGGCGTGAAATTGGCAAGAAGCATGGAGGAAGTGAAGAAATACGCTTCTGAAATTTTGGGTATGCAGCTTAAGACTCACCAAACGGGACCAGAAGGTCAAAAAGTAAACCGTCTCTTAATTGAAGATGGCGCTGATATTAAAAAAGAGTACTACTTCAGTATCGTTACAGACCGTGGGACACAAAAGAATGTGATCATGGCTTCTAGCGAAGGCGGTATGGATATTGAGGAAGTTGCTGAATCCCATCCAGAAAAAATTATTAAAGTATTTGTTGATCCACTCGTTGGTTTGACTGATGCTGATTGCGATATCGTTGCTAAAGGCATTGGTGTTCCTGAAGCCTCTATTCCAATGGCTCGCGATGTATTTAAGAACTTGTACAAGACTTACTGGGATACCGATGCTTCATTGGTTGAAATCAACCCATTGATTCTTGAAGGTAACGGCAAAATCAAAGCCCTTGACGCTAAATTTAACTTTGATCCAAATGCTTTGTATCGTCACCCAGAAATCGTTGCTTACCGCGATATCGACGAAGAAGATGCTGCTGAGATCGAAGCTTCTAAATTTGATTTGGCATACATTTCCTTAGATGGCAATATCGGCTGTTTAGTGAACGGTGCTGGTTTGGCGATGGCTACTATGGACACTATTAAGTTGTTTGGTGGCGAGCCAGCAAACTTCTTGGACGTTGGTGGTGGTGCTACAGCAGAAAAAGTTACAGAAGCATTCAAGATCATGCTCAAGAACAAGAGCGTTGAAGCGATTTTGGTAAACATCTTCGGCGGCATTATGCGTTGTGACGTGATTGCTGATGGTGTTGTGACAGCATGTAAGGCAGTGAATTTAACTGTGCCTTTGGTTGTGCGCATGAAGGGTACAAATGAAGAATTGGGCAAGAAAATTCTTGCAGACTCTGGTTTGCCAATTATTAGCGCCGATTCAATGGCTGAAGCTGCTACCAAGGTAGTTGCTGCTGTTGCCAAAAACAAATAATCAAGGAATTTCAATATGTCTATTTTGATTAATAAAAACACCAAAGT
>CAIYZI010000301.1 GCA_903930665.1 uncultured beta proteobacterium | reverse complement strand
TGTTTTAAAACCCGAATTAATCCTGATTGGCACTGGAAAACGCCAGCGATTTCCTAAGCCCGAACTCCTAAAAGCGCTCATTGAAGCCAAAATTGGCTTTGAAATCATGGACTCACAAGCAGCCTGCCGTACCTACAATATTCTCGCTGGCGAAGGTCGCCAGGTGTTATTGGCGCTTATTGTGGAAAACAGCTAATGCAGTTTGGCCAAATTAGACGTTCCAGCGCCCTAAACCCAGGCGCAATTTTATTATTAGTCTTGATTTACAGCCTTCTCTGGTTTGGAACACTAAATTACCGACACCTCATTCCATCAGATGAAGGTCGTTATGCGGAAATGGCCCGTGAAATGCTAGTTACCGGTGACTGGATAACTCCGCGCTATAACGGCTATAAATATTTTGAGAAGCCACCGCTACAAATTTGGGCAACTGCAGCAGCTTTTCAAGTTTTTGGCATGGGCGAATGGCAAGCTCGCCTATGGACTGGATTAACTGGCTTTTTAACCATCCTCTTTATTGGCTTCACTGGCGCCCGCCTATATTCGGCCAGAGCGGGATGGTTAGGAGCCTTGGTGCTGGCATCAAGCCCAATGTGGGTTATTAGCGGGCACATGAATTCTTTGGATATGGGTTTATCCGCTTTTTTAGTGATGGCCCTTTGCAGCCTACTCTTATCGCAAAGTTACGAAAGTAAGACCACCAGCAGAAATTGGATGTGGGCTTGTTGGGTATTGATGGCTTTAGCCACTCTTTCTAAAGGAGTCATCGGAGTAGCCATTCCTGGAATGGTATTTGTTGTGTACTCCATTACAGCTTGGGATTGGAGGATTTGGAAGCGCTTACATTTCATTAGCGGCACAGCCCTGTTCCTACTCATCACTGCGCCATGGTTTATTTTGGTTGCAGAACGCAATTCAGAGTTCTTGCAATTCTTTTTTATTCACGAACACTTGCAACGCTTTACTGAAACTACACACAGCAGAACGGGGCCCATTTATTACTTTGTTCCCCTGCTCCTGATTGGTTTTTTGCCTTGGTTAGCTCAAATTCCTGGCGCTATTTTGTTAGCCTGGAAAGAGCGTTCTTCTAAATTTTCAAGTGGCTGGCTGTTAGTTTGCTGGTTCGCTGTGATTATGGGATTTTTTAGTCTTTCTCAATCTAAATTGCCTGGATACATCATCCCCGTTTTTCCCGCCCTGGCAATGCTAGTGGGTAAATATTTCGATAAAAAACTTGGTCCAGCCAATTTGCTATCCCTTTCTTGGCAACTTCAAGTTTTAGGATTCGCTTTCCTAGGCGTAGTCGGTTTCTTCTTCTTATCTGACATTAGTAAACAAGCTAGGCCCGATGAAATTGAAGCTTACGCGCAATACACCTATTGGGTTATTGCCGCACTTATTGCACTAGTTGCCTTTAGCCTAATATCCCTTCTACAAGGTAAGCGAGATGGCCTAGCAAGCATCACTAGCTTTGCGAGCGGTTTTTTTCTCTGCGCAATTATTGCCGGCACCGGCCATGAAACCTTAGGTCGCGCTGTTTCTGGGATTGATTTAGTTAATCAAGTAAAGCAAAGTATTCCGAAGAATGTGAATTTTTACTCGGTTCGCATTTTGGATCACACGGTGCCATTCTATTTGGGCAGAACGATGGTCATGGTGGAGTTTCCAGATGAACTGGAGTTTGGCGTAAATCAAGAACCGAATTTATGGCTTCCCACATTAGATGCTTTTATTGCACGCTGGAAAGAAGACCAAAGCGCTTATGCCTTAATGGTTCCTGAACAGTATGTGGAATTAGAAAAACTGGGTTTACCCATGCAAGAAGTCGGCAGAGATTCTCGCAGAGTAATCGTTAAGCATCCAGACACCAATAGCACTTCATCACAATAAGGCCAATGATGTCAGTCAACTCAACAAGCTTGCCTTTTATTCCCTTTACGAGACCAAGCTTTAATCAAGAGACCATTGATGCGGTTGCAGAAGTACTTCGCTCAGGCTGGGTAACTTCAGGCCCTAAATTGGCGGAGTTTGAAGCAACACTGAGTGAATACTTTGGTGGACGCCCAGTACGTTGTTTTGCCAACGGCACCGCCACAATGAAGATTGCCCTGCAAGTTGCTGGCATTGGAGAAGGCGATGAAGTCATTACAACGCCGATCTCCTGGGTTGCTACTTCCAATGTCATCTTGGGTGTTGGCGCAAAACCTGTTTTTGTGGATATTGATCCAATAAGCCGGAATATTGATCTTAATGAAGTCGCCAATGCGATTACTCCCAATACACGCGCCATCATGCCCGTATATTTGGCTGGGTTACCTGTAAACATGGATCAGCTCTACGCTTTAGCCAATCAATACCATCTACGCGTCATTGAAGATGCGGCACAAGCATTTGGCTCTAAATGGAAAAATCGAAAGATTGGTAGCTTTGGTGATTTAGTAAGCTTTAGCTTTCAGGCAAATAAAAACCTTTCTACAGTTGAGGGTGGCTGTTTGGTTTTAAACAATGCTGACGAAGCAAAGGTGGCAGAAAAGTTACGGCTGCAAGGTCTCACCCGCCAAGGCATTGATGGCATGGATGTCGACATGCTTGGGGGCAAGGACAATCTCACCGATGTCAATGCGGTGATTGGCCTGCATCAACTCAAACAATTACCCTCCTTTCAGGCACGCAGAACCGCTTTAGCTCGTCAATATTTCGACGCGATCCGCACTGAGGTAAAGAGTGCTGGCATTGAGAACCTCAAACTTGAATTACCTGTTGAGAATTTTATTGATAGCAACTGGCATATGTTTCAAGTGGTACTGCCACTTGAACAGCTCAATGTAGATCGCGCCCAAGTCATGGCCGAATTAAAAGACTTAGGCATCGGAACTGGGGTGCACTATCCAGCAATTACTGGGTTCACGCTATACCAAAATCTTGGTTATCAAACCCAAGACACCCCTATAGCCGAGCGTATAGGACGTTCGATCATGACCCTTCCACTCTTTCCAGGGATGACAGACGAGGACATTGGTCGGATAGCCAAAGCCCTAGTTGGAATTCTTAAAAAATACGCTAAAAGCTAAGAAATCCCCCCAAAATTAGGTAAAAAGCCAAGATCAGGCAAAATTGCGAGATGACAGCGAATTTAGCTACCCAAGGTAACAACCCCCAACTTAGTATCGTTATCCCCGTTTACAACGAGGAGGATGGTCTCCAAGCCCTTTTTGATCGCCTCTATCCTGCATTAGATGAGGTCGCCGCCAAGCGCAATATTGGCTATGAAGTCGTTTTTATCAATGATGGCAGCAAGGATCGATCCGCGGGGATTTTGGCTAGACAAGTAGAACTACGCCCAGATGTAACACGTGCGGTGTTATTTCACAGCAACTTTGGCCAGCACATGGCCATCATGGCTGGTTTCGAGTATGCCCGTGGCGATTACATCATTACGCTTGATGCGGACTTACAAAATCCGCCCGAAGAAATTGATGCACTTACTTCTGAGCTACTCAAAGGTCATGATTACGTCGGGACGATTCGCTCGAACCGACAAGACAGCCTTTTTAGGAAGTGGGCTTCACGCGCCATGAATAACTTGCGCGAACGCATTACCCGTATCACGATGACTGATCAAGGCTGCATGCTACGCGGTTATAGCCGTCGTATTGTTGATTTAGTGCGTCAATGCAATGAAAACAATACTTTCATACCAGCGCTTGCTTATACCTTTGCAGCGAACCCAACAGAGATTTCCGTAAAGCATGAAGAGCGGTTTGCGGGAGAATCTAAATACAGCCTTTACCAATTGATTCGCCTAAACTTTGATTTGGTTACTGGCTTCTCTGTAATGCCCTTGCAGATCTTCTCCATCTTGGGAATGCTCTTATCTATGGCCGCCGGCAGCCTCTTTATTTACCTACTTGTGCGTCGCTTTGTATTGGGCGCTGAAGTAGAAGGGGTATTTACCCTCTTTGCGCTAACGTTTTTCTTAATTGGCGTCATGCTCTTTGGACTCGGGTTACTCGGCGAATATATTGGTCGTATCTATCAGCAAATTCGAGAGCGTCCTCGTTATGTTGTTCAAGCTGTTTTAGAGAAAAAGTAATTGCACGCAGTCGTCTTTGCTTATCACGATGTAGGTGTTCATTGCCTCAAGACTTTGCTTGAGGCGGGGATTGAGGTAGATCTGGTAGTCACCCATGAGGATGACCCTAAGGAGAATGTTTGGTTTGGTAGCGTTGCCAAACTTTGCCAAGAGAAAAATATTCCTTACATCACCCCTAGTGTAAGTGCGTTATTTACCCTCATTCCCAAACTGCAACAGATAGCGCCTGACTACCTCTTCTCCTTCTATTACCGCCATATGATTCCAGCGGAAGTTCTCGCTTGCGCCAAGATTGCCGCGCTCAATATGCATGGCTCGCTTCTACCCAAATACCGCGGCAGAGCACCTGTGAATTGGGCTATCTTGCATGGTGAAATTGAGACTGGTGCAACCTTGCACGTAATGGAAGCTAAACCAGATGCTGGCGATATCGTCGAGCAATCCACAGTAGAAATTGGGCCCGATGAAACTGCTACCGATGTCTTTGCAAAAGTCAGCAAAGCTGCAGTAGACGCCCTCACTAAGGCGCTTCCAGAGCTCGTTTTGGGGCGAGTACCCAGAAAACCCAATGAATTGGGCAAAGGAAGCTATTTTGGGGGTCGAAAACCTGAAGATGGCCGAATTGTTTGGAATCAAACCGCATTAGAGGTACATAACCTCGTTAGAGCGGTTGCGCCCCCTTATCCAGGTGCTTTTACAGAGCATCAAGGTCGCAGGATGATTGTGACTCGGACGAGCCTAAAAGGACCCTTTCCAGCGAATCTCAATCTTGAGGCTTCAGGCGTCCAACTGGTTGATAATCGGGTATTCGGTATTTGCGGCGACCATCAGGCAATAGAAATTCTGGATTGGTTTCCGGCAAACGACTAGGTAATATAAAAAATTGAGCATCAAGCCTTGCAGCAAAACTGATTAGATGAATAAAGGTAGTAAAGATGAAAAAAGTACTCATACTTGGCGTCAATGGATTTATTGGCCATCACCTTTCCAAGCGCATTCTTGAGACAACCGACTGGCATGTCTACGGCATGGATATGCAAAATGATCGCCTTGGCGATTTAGTAAATCATCCACGCATGCACTTCTTTGAAGGCGATATCACGATCAATAAGGAGTGGGTCGAATATCACATTCGCAAATGTGATGTGATCTTGCCACTGGTAGCAATTGCTACTCCTGCCACTTACGTACAGCAACCATTGAAGGTATTTGAGCTTGATTTTGAAGCCAATCTTCCAATCGTTCGCTCGGCCGTTAAATATAAAAAGCATTTGGTATTTCCGTCTACATCTGAAGTCTATGGCATGTGTGAAGACGCCGAGTTTGATCCCGCTAATTCCAAGATGGTTTACGGCCCCATTAATAAACCACGTTGGATTTATGCATGCTCAAAACAACTGATGGATCGCGTTATTTGGGGTTACGGGATGGAAGGTCTTCGCTTCACACTTTTCCGTCCATTTAACTGGATTGGCCCAGGTCTGGATAGCATCTACACTCCAAAAGAAGGCTCTTCCCGCGTAGTCACTCAATTTTTAGGTCATATTGTTCGTGGCGAACCCATTAACTTAGTAGATGGCGGCGCACAGAAACGCGCCTTTACTTATATCGACGATGGTATTGACGCACTGATGCACATCATCGCCAATAAAGATGATGTTGCCAATGGCAAAATTTACAACATCGGCAACCCAAAGAACAATCATTCAGTTCGTGAGCTTGCCAATCAAATGTTGGAGATTGCCAGAAGTATTCCCGAATATGCCAAAACAGCCAATGAAGTCAGGATTGTTGAAACCACTTCTGGCGCTTACTATGGCGAAGGCTATCAAGACGTACAAAACCGTGTACCAGCTATCGATAACACAATGGCTGAGTTAGGCTGGAAGCCAACTACAAACATGTCTGATGCCCTAAAGAATATTTTTGAGGCTTACCGTGAAGATGTTGAAAAAGCACGTCATTTAGTAGACAAAGAATAAGTACAGAGGTACATGGCAAAAATTGCTCTCAAGGTAGATGTTGATACCTTACGCGGCACCAAAGAAGGTGTTCCAAACCTTGCTCGTACCCTCGAGCGCTTTGGGCTTAAAGCGACCTTCTTATTTAGCCTGGGACCTGATCACACAGGTTGGGCACTAAAACGGGTTTTTCGCCCCGGCTTCTTAAAGAAAGTTAGCCGCACTTCAGTAGTAGAGCATTACGGCATTAAGACTTTACTCTATGGCGTACTCCTCCCTGGTCCAGACATTGGCAAAAAGGCTGCTGCTGAAATGCGTGCAATAGACTCAGCCGGACATGAGACAGGTATTCACACATGGGATCATGTTGCCTGGCAAGATGCTGTTCGCAATCGCGATCCAATCTGGACCAAAGCTCAAATGCAAAAGAGCTGGGATCGCTTTATCGAGATCTTTGGGCATGCGCCTACAACTTATGGAGCTGCTGGTTGGCAGATGAATGAGGCAGCATTTGAGCAGCTTGATCAATGGGGTATTCAATACTCTTCAGATGGCAGGGCCGAGCCTAACTTAATACCTTACCGTTTTGCTTTACCTTCAGGCAAAGCAAAACATGTCCAGTACCCCACCACCCTCCCAACCTTTGATGAATTGATTGGTATTGATGGGGCAGATGAGTACGGAGCCGTAAAGAAATTGCTGGAAATCACCCAAAGCAATCCCAACGATCAAGTCTTTACCCTGCATGCTGAATTGGAAGGTCAAAAGCTTCTTCCCGCTTTTGAGCAATTGCTCGCTGGCTGGCTAGATCAAGGGCACGATCTGGTGACCATGGCAGAACTTCATCAATCCTGGGCAGCCACCAAGCAACTCGATAAAATAGCTGTACTTCCAGTGACTTGGGGTGAAACACCCAATCGAAGTGGTGAATTAATTATTCAAAATCATTAAGCAGCAAAACTAGCAACACAACGATAATTAAGACTTAGAGACAATTACTTAAACAGAAGGATGATCATGACAGTAGCTATCGGCCAAACCATGCCTCAGTGCGAAATTCCCGCCACATCAGGTCTTACATTTTCTCCAGCCTCAGCCAATGGCAAGAAATTGGTTTTATATTTTTACCCAAAAGACATGACGCCTGGTTGCACGGCTGAATCCGGAGAGTTCCGGGACAATATTGAGGCCTTTACCAAAGCTAACGCCTTGGTGGTAGGCGTCTCTAGGGATAGCCTGAAATCTCATGATAACTTTCGCAGCAAACTAGAGCTTCCATTTGAATTGGTAGCCGATACCGAAGAAAAACTGTGCCAGATCTTCGGGGTCATGAAACTGAAAAATATGTATGGGAAACAAGTGCGTGGCGTAGAACGCAGTACCTTCCTTTTTGATTCTTCTGGCAAGCTTGCTAAAGAATGGCGCGGACTCAAGGTTGCCCGCCATGTGACAGAAGTATTACAAGCTGCTCAAGAAATAGATTAATTTTTTTATAAATTTAATCTTGGGTGCTTG
>CAIYZI010000300.1 GCA_903930665.1 uncultured beta proteobacterium | reverse complement strand
TGTTCTGAAGCAACCAAAGACTTAGGAACATCAAGTTCACATAAAGTATTGAGCTTTTCCATTACTTCATTTTTCAACAAAGAAGTAATACGACGCTTCACTTCACGATCTAAATTTTCTTTAACTTCAGCACGCATCTTTTCAACGCCGCCTTCAGTTACACCCAATGACAATGCAAATGCATCATCAATTGCTGGGAGGTGCGGCCAGTTAACTTCTTTCACAGTAACCGTGAAGTCAGCAGTTTTTCCAGCAACATCTTTACCATGGTAATCAGCTGGGAAGTTCAATGGGAAAGTTTTGCTCTCACCAACCTTCAAGCCCAATGTAGCAGCTTCAAATTCTGGGAGCATGCGACCTTCGCCTAATACGTATTCAAAGTTTTCAGCTTTACCGCCAGCAAACTCAACGCCATCAATTTTGCCTACAAAATCAATCATCACTTTATCGCCGTTTTGGGCCGCTGTATCTGCGCCACCATCACCATGATCACCGGCTACACCACGTGCATGGTAATGAACTTGCTGTTTACGCAATACATCTAATGCACGATCAATTTCAGCTTCAGAAATATTGGTTGTGTATTGAGTTACTTCAGCTTTGCTGAAATCGCCAATTTTGACTTCTGGCAATACTTCAAAGAATGCATCAAAAACTAAATTGCCTGCTTCGATTTCGCTCTTTGGCTCTAAGCGTGGCTGACCAGCTAAAGCAATTTTCTCTTTTTGAGCTAATTCGTAAAAGAGCTCAGAAGCTTTGTCGAATGCAAGTTCAAAATCTACTTGCATACCGTATTGTTTTTCAACGAGACTCTTAGGCACCTTACCTGGACGGAAGCCGGCCATTTTCATGGTCTTACCAACTTTAGCCAAACGGGCTTCACGTGCTTTAGCCAAATCGGCGCGAGCAAATTCTAAGGATACTTTGCGGTCTAACTGACCTAAATTTTCTATCTGCACAGCTATTCTCGTCTCTAAATTGAAAAACAGAAAATGTGAAGTCCGAACCAAGTAGCAACCTTTGGTGCGAGGAGGGGGACTCGAACCCCCACACCATTTCTGGCGTCAGGACCTAAACCTGGTGCGTCTACCAATTTCGCCATCCTCGCGCGATTTTCCGCAAACGCTACCGAGCTCAAACTTCACTCTAAAGACCGTAATTCTACAATGCCCAGCGTTTTTACAGGATCTTGCAAGATTGAGCGAATGTAGGACGGGGTTGTCTAGGCATCAAACCCTCTGAATTGCCATAGCCAATATTAAGTAAAAAGTTCACTTTTACCCTGCCCTCAGGGAAAAATTCGGCATTTAGCTTGTCGGCATCAAAACCACTTAAAGCTCCGCAATCCAGGCCTAAGGCACGTACTGCCATAATCAGATAGGCGCCTTGGAGGCTGGAATTTCGAAAAGCCGTACTTTCTATAAAGCCATTCTTACCCACAAACCAGCTTTTTGCATCGACATGAGGAAACAATGTCGGCAAAGTCTCGTAAAAGTCCAAATCCATCCCAATAATGGCCGTAACGGGAGCAGTTTTGGTTTTTTCGACATTCCCAGGATTAAGGCAGGGTAATAAACGCTCTTTCGCCTCTAGGCTTTTAACAAATAAGAAACGAGCCGGATTGCAATTGACTGACGTTGGGGCAAATTTGACCAAATCATAGATTTGTTCGAGCTGAGCATCACTCACGGGCTTATCCAGCCAAGCATTGTGTGTGCGGGCCTCACTAAATAAGAGATCAATTACAGCTTGATCCAAGGCTTGAGGCGCTGAAGTCATGAAATTACCTAAATGAAAAAGTATGGAGTGAAAATGTAAACCGTAGTTAAGCTTTATTAAGCCTCTTAAGCTTTGTATAGCAAAGCGACCGCTTGAACTGCTATGCCCTCGCCTCTCCCCAAATGACCTAGTGACTCATTGGTTTTAGCTTTAAGGTTGATATGGCTATGGGTAAGGTCTAAATCAGACGCAATATTGCCGATCATCTCTGGCAAAAAAGTCGCTAACTTGGGTTTTTGGCAAATGATCGTTGCGTCCACGTTTCCAATATGAAAGCCAGCAGCCTGAACTTTTTGTAGTGCAGCACGCAACAGAATGCGACTATCCATATCCTTGTACTGCGGATCATCATCCGGAAAAAGCTGTCCAATATCGTTTAGACCAGCAGCGCCTAACAAGGCATCCGTTATGGCGTGTAGCAAAACATCTGCATCGGAGTGGCCTAGCAAACCCTTTTCAAAAGGAACATGCACCCCGCCTAAGATCAATTTTCGATCAGCGACTAAGGCATGAACATCGTAGCCCTGCCCAATACGAAATTGAGGGATGTGCGCA
>CAIYZI010000299.1 GCA_903930665.1 uncultured beta proteobacterium | reverse complement strand
TCATAACTTTATTGAATTATCTAAAGCCTCTGGGTTTATTTCCGATCTCATAGCTAAGCATCAGGTAGTAGGGCTATCTATAGCCGCACCTGTTGATCAGTAAGGTAAATTGGTAGGTGAAATTTAAATAATAATAAAAAACCCCAATGAAGGGGTCTTTGTTTTCATGAGCAGCGAATTCCTATCGCTGACTCTTAGTTGGAAAGTACCATTGACCATTACGAATCGGTAAGAAACTACCATCATCCACGCCAACCTCTTGAGCAATACGTTCATTCATAACTTGATTCATGGCCATGATTAATGGAGCATATTTTTGAGGATTCATCGCCAAATTATTCATTTCTTCTGGATCATTTTTTAGATCAAAAAGCTCCAAATCATTCATAGCAATTAACTCTTCAAATGAAGACGGTGTATTGAAATGCAGTGGGGAAAAATACCGAGAGAAGCGATAACGACCATCCCAGACGCTACGAATAGCAATACGGTTATTAAAGTTAGGCTCATTCACTTTTAAAATATCAATCGCTTTTTGCGTGGTGACATGTCCAGCCATAAGCCATGGATAGGTTTTTTCAGCCCAACGCTCGCTAGCAAAAGTCAGCATATTAAAATTATATAAAGCTGCTGGTCTTACTGAATCTACCTTTGCATTTGCAGGATCTCTAAATAGCGGTGTGAGGTCTCGCCCTTTAAGGCCTTCAGATACCTTTTTAAGGCTGGCCTGATCTATGCCCGTCATTGCTAGAATAGTTGTTGCTAAATCAATTTGCGAGGTAACGGCTTGGCACTCTTGCCCGCCTGGGTAGGCGGGATGAATAATCATCAGCGGGACATGGTTCTGTTCTTTGTATGCAGTGCTACCTTTGCCGCGCATCTGATGTGATCCACCTAATTCGCCATGATCGGCCGTAAAGATTACGATGGTATTGTCTTCCATACCGCTATCTTTAAGACCCTGCATCACTGCGGCCACGTTCTCATCACTATCGCGCATACAGTTGAAGTAATAGTCCAACAGCATTCTCCAGCGACGATCTTCATTAGGCCACTCACCCATTAAGATGTCCCAAATCTCTTGATATAGCTTATGCGCTTTAGGTCTACCAGGCGCATCTAAGGCTTGTTTACGGCTCTCAGGTAATGGATAGTTATCCCATGTGGCTTTATACAGATCCGTTGTTGGTACCGGCAAGATAGTCATGGCATGCTTGGCGCCCTGAACAGGTTTACCAGGCAAATCAGAATTGAGATAAGTCACATCATGTGGATTAACAATATTGACGGCTAAATACCATGGTTGTTTTTTAGCTCTAAGAACTTGACCTTCATTTCTAAGCCAACCGATAGCAGATGAAACGGTAAGCTTATCAAAGGTATAGCCACCCTGCTGCTCATCCACAATATCACCGACACCTAAGAAATCATCAAAGCCATAGGATTTGATAATCTTGCGATATTTAGCCATGGGTGCGTCATAGGCTTTCTTTACCTCATCCATGTTGTATGACAAATGCCACTTGCCTTGATAGGCAGCGTGATAACCTAAATCCGAAAGGCGATGACCAATAGTTTTAATGTTGGTCGCTAAATCTGGCTGCCATAAAAAATTCAGATTATCAAAAATACCAGAATGCTGAATATGCAGCCCTGTATAGATAACCGAGCGAGCAGATGAGCACTGAACAGAGGCGGCCTGATGATTTGTAAAGGTGATCGCCTTTTTTTTGATGGCTTCACGTGCCGGTACTGGCATTGGCCAACTTGGGAAAAAATGCTCTTGATCCACTAAGACAAAGAGTATGTTGTAACCAGATGGAGGTGCATCAGGCGCTATAGGAGTCTGCCCGTTAGAAGTCGATTGCACTTGAGCATTCACTATGCCAGCCGGCAATAGCGTTGCACCTACAGCAGCAGCGCCAGAAGTGAGTAGATTACGACGGGATGGGTTTACTGGCCCATTACTGGAATTTGTTGTCATGATGATTGGCAGTGAATTGATCAGATTAGTCCCGATCTAAGCCAAAGCACTCAAGAGCTTTTAAGCGTGTGAGTCAGACAAGTTAGAGTCACTATACCTACTAATAAGGGATTACGCTATGCACTTGTTAGGGAAATACGATTTACTTCTTTATTGACTTAAGCCCTAAGGACGAACACCCGGTGACTCCAGGAGCATGCCTCTTGAGCGCCACATTAAAAAAAGTTCTAACTGGGCCATTTCTGGTGAGCCATATTCAAACTGTTTCGCACGGACTCCACTCATGCAATTACGAAGACGACGCTGCAATGAGCCTAATGTTTGCCATTCGAGGCGATAAATTGGGTAAGCAGTTGGATGACCTTGGGGTATGAGACTGCCCCCCAACTTCAAACCCGCACGATCTTCATGGCACTGTGCGCAGGATAAATTGAGCTGCCCCATTCTTTCATAAAACCACTGGCGCCCTTGCTTAAGATCTACTTTATTTTCAGAGGTTTCATGCACTGTAATAGGCAAACCTTTGGACTGACCAGCGACAAAAGCAGTAAGAGCCAATAAATCTTTGCTCTCATAAGCAAGTGCGGGTGCATTTTGCCTTCCTACTCTACATTGATTGATTTGCCCTTCAAGAGTTTGTAGTTGTCCATTCACCATTTTAGGGAATTGCGTGGCGACACCGCGCATTTTTTTGCCGGACTCACCATGACAAGATGCGCAAGCAACATTGTTCTGACCGGACCTTAAATTCCAAAGGCTTTGACCATCCATTACCCAGAACATCGCTGGGTTTAAATTTGGGTCATCTTGCATTGCTCTATTTTCTAGAGACATGAATTCGTAACCAGACCGTCTCTCTTTATAGGGTGCATCACTAGCAGCAAAAGTACTGTACGAAACAATAGAGAAAGCAAAGGCAATCAGGTAAAACCAAATTTTCATGAAACAGTAATGTTGCTCTGATCGATTGCTTCATAACCATTATCCCCAGTCCATTTAAATTCTAAGGCTCCTGTTTCTGTGGCGATAGTGGTAAATACAATTAAAGGGTTAGCGCCCATTCCTGGATATAGATCTGCTTTAAATACCTCTACTCCGTTATAAGAACAAGAAAAAAGGCGAATAATGTCACGTGGGATAACTTTGCCATCATCACCGTAGCGAAAGCCAGTTTCCATATCGTGCTGAGCTATCGCGCGGATCTCAATAATCTCCCCTTTTTTTGCCGTATTAGGCATCGTAATTTTGGTATGGGAGGTCTTACTCATGGCATCTCCGTACATGCAGATAGAGTCACCATAGTATCCGCGTGATCTCTCCAAAAACTGCCGTCACTCATTTGTGCGATTGCCCAAACCCGCTGACTATCAGCTAGTCGCACACGCGTTGAAATATTCGCCGTTCCAGAACGCGGAGTTAAATAGGCGCTAAAGATATTGGGTAGTGGATTACCCTCAGCAATTACATAAATTGCAGCTACATAATCTGTAGCAGTCATTGGGCTTTGAACACTTACCTTTAATGCCACTAAGTTACCGTTCTCAATCAATGGAGGAATCGTTAACTTGACCTTGCCATCATTGATAGGATTGCTCCCAACAATTTTTTCAATAGCCTGCATAGCAACCGGTTTTTTAGCAAAAGCTAAAAATGGATGGCACCAGACATATAAACCCAATAATCCGTAGCGATATTATATTTTATCGTCGCCGAACTTCGCAAACCGGCGGCGCCCAATCCGATCCAACCTGGAGCCAACCATGAAGTCGATTTTTGCCCGTTTCCTCAACGACCAGTCCGGCGCCACGGCCATTGAATATGGCCTCATCGCCGCGTTGATCTCGGTCGTCGCGATCACCACCCTGACCGCCGTCGGCAGCAAGCTGAACGACAAGTTCACCTCGATC
>CAIYZI010000298.1 GCA_903930665.1 uncultured beta proteobacterium | reverse complement strand
ATGCCAATGAACATCTCAAGCGCTTAACCAAGGACAAAGAGATTTCTGAGGATGAAGAGCGTCGCGCCACTGATGAAATTCAGAAAATGACGGATCGCGCTGTTGTGGATATTGACAAGATTGTTGTGGAAAAAGAAAAAGAGATCATGACGGTTTAAGTACCCGATTGAGATTATTTTTCAGCTACTCTTTTTTATGTCTAAGCACGCTAGCTCAACATTAACCGTTCCTGAGGTTCGCGCCATCCCACGCCATGTAGCAATCATTATGGATGGTAATGGTCGTTGGGCAAGTAAGCGCTTTATGCCGCGGGTGGCTGGGCATTCAGAGGGATTAAACGCAGTTCGCAAAATCGTTCAAGAGTGTCGCAAGATTGGTGTTGAATATTTAACGGTATTTGCATTTAGTTCTGAAAATTGGCGTCGCCCTCCTGAAGAGGTTGGCTTCTTAATGAAATTGTTCTTGAAGTCCCTAAAGGGTGAAGTATCCCGCCTCGCGGAGAATGACATATCTTTGCGTTTGATTGGGGACCTTAGCCGTTTTGATTCCGCCATTCAGGAAATGGTGCAATTCTCAGAAGAAAAAACAGCAAACTGTAAAGGCTTAACTTTTACGATCGCTGCTAATTACGGTGGGCGTTGGGATATCTTGCAGGCCATGCGTCAATGTTTATCTGCCAATCCTCAGCTACAGCCTGAACAAGTCACTGAAGAGTTGCTGCAGCCCCATCTGTCGATGGCGTACGCACCTGAGCCAGACTTATTTATCCGCACTGGTGGGGAGCAACGTATTAGCAACTTCTTGTTGTGGCAGTTAGCCTATACCGAGCTGTATTTCACTGATGTTTTATGGCCAGATTTTGATGAGCTTGAATTACACAAGGCCTTTGATTGGTTTAGTCAGCGAGAACGTCGCTTTGGCCGTACTAGTGCTCAGCTTGCCACCAAGGCAATGAGCGATGCTGTTTGATTAACCCCATTTTCTCTTCATGCTAAAAACCCGAATCATTACCGCCATCGTTCTTTTGGCGGTACTTTTGCCCATCCTTTTTCTGTTACCGCCAATTTATCTCAGTGGGTTCTTTTTGCTTGCCGTGCTTGCTGGCGCATGGGAGTGGAGTCGCTTAATCGCTCCAGGTGCAAACAAGTCTGCCGTTGTGTATGCCATCTTGTGTTTAGCCATCATTTTTGCCTTATTGGGATTAAGTGATCCCGTTTGGCAATTTGCTTTGCTGTCGATGTCAGTGATGTTTTGGATTTTTAATGCCCCTTTTATATTGGCTCGTGGCATGAATATGTCGCTGGCTAAATGGCGTTATTTTTACGGCATATTGGGATTGATTGTTTTGCCTGCAACTTGGTTTGCTTTGATTTTTTTACGGGAAATTGGCTTAATTTTTATGCTCACAACCATGGCTTTGGTTTGGGTGGCTGATATCGGCGCTTATTTTGTGGGCAAGGCTTTCGGCAAGCATCGCTTAGCAGCACAAATTAGCCCGGGCAAATCTATTGAGGGTGCGTTGGGAGGCTTAGTAATCTGTTATGCCTACGCGCTTTTGTGTGTATTTTATTTACCCCTCGAATCTACTTTATTCGGTGCGTGGGCAATACGATTTGGTTGGTTACCAATGCTCCTCATGGTTACTGTTTTGACTGCCTTTAGTATTTTTGGAGATCTTTTTGAATCCCAATTAAAGCGTTTGGCTGGCGTTAAAGACAGCAGTTATTTGCTCCCAGGTCATGGTGGTGTATTAGACCGTGTTGATGCCTTAATTCCTGTCATGCCGATTGCGGCATTGCTTGCGGGATTTATCTAATGTCATTAAGGTATGTAACGGTACTGGGGTCTACTGGCTCTATTGGCGTTAGTACCTTAGATGTCATTCGTAGGCACCCTGATCGCTTTAAGGTGGTTGCTTTAACGGCGGCTAAACAAATTGATCGACTGGCCAATCAGTGTATTGAATTTAATCCTGCAATCGCAGTGGTTAGTAATGCGGATGGCGCCAAGCGATTGAGTGAGTTATTGCGCGATAAGAAACTCAAGACGCAGGTGATGTATGGGGCGGATGCTTTAGTCACTGCTGTCACGGATTCTGCTTGTAATACGGTGATGGCAGCAATTGTAGGGGCTGCTGGCTTAGTGCCTGCGCTTGCTGCGGCTAAGGCAGGAAAGCGTGTTTTACTGGCCAATAAAGAGGCCTTAGTGATGTCTGGCGATCTTTTTATGAATGCGATGAAATTGGGGGGAGGGGAGCTTCTTCCAATTGATAGTGAACATAATGCGATATTTCAGTGTTTACCGGCCAACTTCACAAAATCACCGCAGTCACATTCAGAGGTGGAAGAACTTTGGTTAACCGCTTCGGGTGGACCTTTTAGAAATACCCCCATTACAGAATTGGTTTCCATCACACCAGGTCAAGCCTGCGCACATCCTAATTGGGTAATGGGTAGAAAGATATCGGTGGATTCTGCAACTATGATGAACAAGGGCTTAGAAGTGATTGAAGCCTTTTGGTTGTTTGGATTGCCTTTGGAAAAAATTAAAGTATTGATACACCCACAAAGTGTGGTGCATTCGATGGTTCGATATCGAGATGGTTCTGTGATTGCGCAAATGGGGCAACCTGATATGCGAACACCAATAGCCTACGGACTTTCTTGGCCGGAAAGAATTGATGCCGGGGTCGGGCAGTTAGACCTGACGCAATTTGCTGCCTTAAGTTTTTCAGAGCCCGATTTTGAACGATTCCCATGCTTGGCTCTTGCATTTGAAGCGGCAACGCTAGGAGGCACAGCACCGACCGTTTTAAATGCTGCTAATGAAATAGCGGTAGAGGCATTTTTAGATCAAGGTTTGCCGTACCTGCAGATTCCCGTGGTGGTAGAGCATGTTCTTAATAGCATCGCCTCCACACCTGCAGGTTCTATTGAGCATATTTTGGATGTCGATACTCAGGCAAGAGAGTCGGCACATCAATATATTCGCCAGATCTCTGGTTAATAAGCAAAATCATGCAGGTATTGATCACTTTCGCTGCTTTTTTGGTAACCCTTGGAATTCTGGTGAGTTTTCATGAATATGGTCATTTTTTAGCGGCCAGACTATGT
>CAIYZI010000297.1 GCA_903930665.1 uncultured beta proteobacterium | reverse complement strand
TGTCATTGAAGAAATGCAGCGCGCTGGGTATGACTTTCAAGCCGAGTGGTTTGCCCCCCATCTGGAGTTCCGTTTCCCATTGATTGGTCAAGTAAAGACAATGGGTACAGAAATTACGCTGCGCAATGCTCTTGAGCCTTGGCATGTCATGGGAGAAGAAAGTGCTGCTGGCGGTACAGCGCGCTATGTTGACTCTTCCTTAGAGCGCATTGAAGTTCGCGTTACGGGCCTAAATCAAAGTCGTTACACGATTACCTGCAACGGAGAACCTTTACCTCTACAACCAACAGGGGTTGCTGGTGAGTTTGTAGCTGGCGTTCGATACAAGGCGTGGAATCCCCCTTCAAGTCTGCACCCTAGCATTGGGGTGCATGTCCCGCTCACTTTTGATGTGATAGATACATGGATGAAGCGCTCTGTAGGGGGCTGCCAATACCATGTAGCTCACCCAGGAGGCCTGAACTATGACACCTTCCCAATTAATGCCTATGAGGCTGAAAGTCGGCGTCTGTCGCGCTTCTTCAGAATGGGGCATACACCTGGAACTATTGAGGGTGTCCACGCCAACATTGAGCTGCCCGCCAGCAGAGAATTTCCGTTCACGCTTGATATGCGACGGTGAGACAATAGGCTGTGGAACCTTTCCAAGCTAACGACTCTTTATTCAAAAACGCATCTCTGGCGGATGAGGTGGCTAAGCTTGCGCCTAAAGCGCAGGCTGGCCATTTTGATGAATTACGAGGCACTTCTACTAACCTGCTCAAACATTGGAAAACGTTTTTTGAGCAGCTAGAGCCTACAGGTCTTGCAGATCTGGATCAGCGTACTCAAGAACTCAATCGACAGATTCGTGAGAATGGTATTACCTATAACGTCTATGCAGATGAAAATGGACCGCAACGTCCATGGTCAGTAGATTTATTTCCCCTCATTATCGAACCTAGTGCCTGGGCTGAAATTGAGGCAGGAATTTCACAACGCGCACGTTTGCTTGAAGCCATTATTTCAGATATCTATGGCCCTCAAGACTTACTAAAAGAAGGTTTAATTCCCCCTGCTCTTGTCCAAGGTCACCCGGGATACATTCGCTCCATGCATGGCGCGAAACTTGCGGGTGGCAAACACTTACATATCATTGCATTTGATTTAGCCAGAGCACCTGATGGCAAGTGGTCAGTTCTATCCCAACGTACACAAGCTCCGTCAGGATTGGGTTATTTATTAGAAAATCGCAATCTGATTGGAAGGCAATTTCCAAAAGCTTATGAGGCGATGCAAATCTCCCCGTTGATTAATGCCTACAGAGATTTAATCGATTCATTAAAGGCACAAAGCCCTGCAGGCGCTAATGCTCATATTGCTTTACTTACACCAGGCCCCTATAACGAAACATATTTTGAGCACGCCTACTTAGCCCGCTATCTTGGATTAACCTTAGTAGAGGGCGGTGATCTGACTGTTAGAGATCAGCATCTATTTTTAAAAACCGTCAAAGGTCTTGAACCTGTTCATGTTTTACTCAAGCGTCTGGATGATGAATTTTTAGATCCGCTTGAACTGAGATCAGATTCGACATTGGGCGTACCAGGCTTGCTTCAATCAATTCGTGCAGGCAATGTGATTTTGGCAAATGCACCGGGTTCGGCTTTCTTAGAATCCCCTGCCTTATTGGGATTTCTGCCAGCCATCAGCGAGCGTTTGTTAAATGAAAAAATTCAATTACCAGCAATGGATACTTGGTGGTGTGGAGAAAAGGCAGCTTTAGAAGCGGCGATTCCAAATTTAGACCATAGCGCCATCAAGCCAACCTATCCTGATTCACAGGGCCATGAATATTATCAATCCATCTTGGGCGGCAGTCTCAGTCAGTCCCAGCTTGATGAATGGGTTGGACGCATTACCCGCCAACCAGATGAGCATACGGTTCAGTCCTATATTCCCTTGGCGCAAATGCCAACTTGGCTCAATGCTTTTAATGTAAACGATGCATCCCTGATTGAACCCCGCTCTTATATGTTGCGAGTATTTGCCTTAAGCAATGGGCCCAATAGCTGGCAGGTGTTACCTGGAGGTCTCGCGCGCATTGCGACAACTGATTCTGGGATTGCCTCGATGCAACGCGGAGGCAGTAGCTCAGACGTATGGGTGCAGGCAAACCCACTTCAATTTACCGCCCCCCCTCAGTCGCAGTCGCAATCTCAGTCGCAGTCGCAAGCTCAGCCATTGGCCAAACCCCTGATTCAACGCAAGCGCATGGTTACTAGCCGTGCAGCTGAAAATCTCTACTGGTTCGGACGCTATACCGAACGCAGTGAAAATCTCTTGCGTCTTGCAAAGCTTTACTTAGAGAGCATTAATAATGAGTTTGTTCCATCTAAGCAACTTTGGACTTGGCTGGAAATACTTTGCACTCAATATGGTCTGGTGCCAGAAGGTGTTCCCGCCAATTATGACCAGAGCGATACACGCCATCGGGTCTTTGAAAGAACCTTGATCGACTCACTCTCTAAGAATGATCATGTCACCAGTGTGGGCTTTAATCTTCATCAGATGCAACGGACCGCGTCCAATATACGGGAACGACTATCAACTGAACAATGGAGCACCATTAATTACTGCATTGAGAACTTTAGATCAGGGTGTCATAAAGCTACTGCTTATCAAGACTTCTCCTCATCACTTGCAATCGAGGCTTTAAATAGAGCTAACAGCTCTCTAGCTGCGATCACTGGAGCGCAAACTGACCGCATGACTCGGGATGATGGCTGGCAGCTACTTTCAATTGGTCGACACATTGAGCGTCTAGCATTCTTAACGACAGTTCTAGATTTAGCCATCAGCACTGGTTTGCTGAATGACCCAAATAAAGATAGCTCTGGTTATATTGCCTTGCTGAGTTTGTTTGATAGCACTATCACCTTCCATGCCCAGCATCAGCAAAGCCGAGAAATGGAACCATTAATTAGCCTGCTTGTGCTTGATGATGAAAATCCACGCTCTTTAGCCTGGGTTACAAAAGCATTAAAAGCCCGACTTTCTAAACTCGCAGGAACAGAGCGCAATAACCCCGACAAACTTACTCGTAGTGTTGCCAATCTTTCAGACTATGAGCTAGAGCAGTTATGTATGGCTGATAGATTTGGTGAGTTCAATAATCTCAGATATTGCCTGCAAAACGTTTCTAATTCAGCTTGGAATGTTTCCGATGAGATTAGCGCACGCTACTTCAATCTCATTCACCAAAACGAATACGTCATCCAAACGTAAGAGCCTCATGCTACTCGAGATCATCCACGATACGCACTACACTTACGATCCAAATGTGGAGATCGCACAGCATCTCACCCACTTAAAACCTGCACAAACAGGAACTCAGTCAGTCTTAAAAGCGGAGATTTGCGTTAGCCCAAAACCTTCATGGCAGGAAGAGATCATTGATAGCTATGGCAATATTTGCACTTTCTTCTCTCTGCAAAATCGACACAATGAATTAGTAGTTACTGCTAAATCTCTTGTTGAAACAACACCTAATCGTAACCAAACTCTTGAACCTTCACATACGCCCCCTTGGGAAGATGTCCGTGAATACTTCCGATATCACTCTAAGACCCATTGGGATCCTGCTTCAGAGTTTTTATTTACATCCCCATTTGTGACCCTGGGACCGGAATTTGTTGAGTTTGCAAAAATAAGCTTTACTTCCAATAGACCCATTTTGGAAGCCGCCATTAGCTTGATGAAGCGGATCTATACCGAGTTTCGTTATGTGAGTAAGAGCACAGATATCGATACACCTGCTTTAGAAGCATTAAGCAAACGTGAGGGAGTGTGCCAAGACTTTGCGCATATTTTGATTACGGCATTGCGCAGTATCGGCCTACCCGCTAAATACATCAGCGGCTACCTTCTGACCAATCCCCCACCTGGAATGCCAAGACTCATTGGGAGTGACGCTTCCCATGCATGGGCATCGGTATACATTCCAAATATCAATGAAAATGGTAAGCCCTGTGCTGGCGTATGGTGTGATCTTGACCCCACCAATAATCGCTGGGGCTATGGATCCCCGGGCGAAGACTATATTCATTTGGCGCAAGGTAGGGATTATTCTGATGTTTCGCCTGTAAGAGGCGTCATTCATGGTGGTGCAGATCACGTCTTAGATGTTGCTGTGACAGTCCGTCCAGCCAATTAAGCACTCAATTTAGCCAAATCTGCTTAATCGCTCACTAAGCCCTAGCAAGCTAAGCGCCTATACAATGAGGCAAGAATTACCACACCTCTGATTGGCGCCTTAGCAACCCTTTTTTAGCAATCTTCATTAAAAATGTTTGATCTCTCATTCTTAGACCTTAGCCTACTGGTGTCTTGCGCCGTCATGGCGGGATTGATTGATGCGATTATTGGGGGCGGTGGGATGATTCAGGTTCCCGCATTATTTTCGGTACTTCCCAGCTTTGCCCCAGGAAATCTCCTAGGTGTTAATAAAATTGCCTCTGTCATAGGGACTTCTGGTTCAGCCATCCAGTATGCGCGCGCCAATAAAAGCCCTTGGCGACTGGTAATCATCTCCTGCATGGCAGCCTTCTTAGCATCAATTGGTGGCGCCTATTTGGTTACCCAAATTCCCAATCAATGGCTTCGTACGGCACTGCCCTTCTTTTTGGTTGCTTTATTGATTTTCAATATCAAATCCTCTTCTGGATTGATTCATGCACCACGTCACAAGCACCATAAACAAAGTGCCATTGCTTCGGCTGGCGCTGCCTTAATTGGTTTTTATGATGGCTTTCTGGGCCCTGGAGCTGGCGCCTTTTACAAACTGTTTTACACCCGTATTTTAGGGTTTGACTTCATGCGCTCTGCTGCGCCTTCCAAGTTTTTAAATGTCGCCTCCAACCTTGGGGCTTTATGCGTCTTTTTCTATACCGGATATGTGGATTGGAAACTCGGTCTTTTAATGGCGGCCGGCAACCTGACAGGCGGACTCATTGGCAGTAGGATTGCCATTAAGCATGGCAATCGATTTATTCGTAAGGCCTTCTTCATTACCGTTTCCGTCTTAACCATTAAAACCTTTTATGATGCATTTCTCCAATAAATGATTGCCGCCTTTTTTTCTTCCGTAGCTCTTGTTGTTTATCTTATTGTTCGTCGCCTCTTGTCTGGTTTAGGTATTCGCTCATTAGTGGATAACTATGGCTTAGATAGTCACAAACTCAAGAACCTTAAACCTGCAGAATTAAAAGCGCTCAATAAGCAAATACAGCAACTGCGAAAGCAAAACAATGCTTTTGGGCTTGAGGATTTGCTCAGGAAATTTCGCCCTTAAATACTGGCACTGGTAGCAGCACTACGGGAATTGGCAAAGTAACGTCTTTTAAACCATAGCGCTACGCTTACTAAACCGATCATGATCGGCACCTCTACAAGAGGCCCAATAACTGCCGCAAAGGCAGCCCCTGAATTGACCCCAAACACAGCAATCGCTACAGCTATCGCCAACTCAAAGTTATTGCTTGCGGCCGTAAAAGATAAGGTACAGCAACGTTTGTAATCAATGCCCATCTTCCCTGTGATTAAAAAGGTGAGCAAGAACATCATTAAAAAGAAAATCAGCAAGGGGATGGCAATCGTAATGACATCCATGGGTAAGCTGAGGATCAGCTTACCCTTTAAGCTAAACATCACCACAATGGTAAAGAGCAAAGCAATCAGAGTGATCTTTCCAATCCGCGGTACAAAATGTTCGTGATACCAGTCCTTAGATACAAATTTGAGCATGATGACGCGAGTCAAAATGCCTGCGATACAAGGAATGCCAAGATAGATAAATACACTTTGCGCAATCTGCCCCATGCTGACGCTAACACTAGAACTCGCTAACCCAAACATGGGTGGCAGCACATTGAGGAAGAAATAAGCGTACACACTAAAAAAGAGTACCTGGAAGATCGCATTAAAGGCAACCAAGCCAGCAGCATATTCTGCTGAGCCTTTAGCAATATCATTCCAGACAATGACCATCGCGATACAAGGTGCAATTCCGATAAGAATGAGGCCTGCCATATACTCCGGCTGATTGGGCACAAAAGTAATCGCCAACAAAAACATTAATGTTGGGGCAATCATCCAATTCATTAAAAGAGAAATTCCAAATACCCGTTTATCCTTAAAGACATCTGGCAAATCCTCATACCGTACTTTTGCAAATGGGGGATACATCATGAGGATCAAACCCATAGCAATCGGGATATTGGTGGTGCCCACCTGGAAGGCATTCATAAAACCCTCGACCCCAGGATATAGGTAGCCAATACCAATACCAAAAGCCATGGCAACAAAAATCCAAACCGTAAGGTAGCGATCTAGAAATGAAAGTTTCTGAGTTAGCACGCTCATATTGCCGATATGGCTCATATCACTCATCATTTTGTGTGGATTTCTTTTAGACTTAAAGAGTCCAATGTCTCAAGCGGCAGTTGTGCGAGAAGGTCAAGGCGCTGCTTTAGGCCAATCTCAACCACCTTAAACGCCTTCTTATTTTCCTCAGCTGTTCCTTGCACTTGAGAAGGATCTGAAAATCCCCAGTGAGCAGTAGATGGCTTTCCAGGCCAATAGGGACATACCTCACCCGCTGCGTCATCACAAACAGTAATGACAAAATCCATCTCCGGTGCATTGGGTAATGAAAACTCATCCCAGCTTTTACTTCTCAACAGAGATAGCGGGTAACCTAACTCACCAGCAATTTCAAGAGCAATGGGATTGATCGCTCCAGCAGGAGAAGATCCCGCGGAGTACCCTACAAATTTTCCACTTGGATGAGTGGAGGCTAGCACCTCACCCAGAACAGAGCGAGCTGAATTATGAGTACATAAAAAGAGAATGTTATATTTTTTCACTTTACCTTTTCCGCCTGAGAATTTTTAGTTGGAATACATGCTTTACCGCCACAGCAGTTATCCAATAGAAACGCACTTAAATCTTGAACAAGCTGTGCATGGGGTCGGTAAATGAGATTCCGGCTTTGGCGCTCTACGAACAATAAGTTTGCTTTAACCAATTCTTTTAAGTGAAAGCTTAGGGTCGCATTGGGTATACCGAGCTTTTCAATAATTTCGGATGGAGTCAGGCCAAACTCCCCACGTTGCACAATCAAGCGGAAGATATTCAGACGGGACTCCTGCCCTAAAGCCAAGAAGGCCTGCAAAGCATCAGCATTTTTCATATTTCCAATTATATGGAAATATAAATGACAAATTGATGACAGTTCTACAAGCTTATTTTTACTGGGGTGGGGAGAAAATCAGCCTTAGCTTTTCTCTCAGGCCGTTTTTTTGAGATGTCTTAGCAATTAATTCGCGCCAAACATGAAAAACCACCTCAACAGGATTCTTCGAATAATTTGGATGCGTAAGTCCATACACGATCTCAACACCCTCCTCTTCTTTTGCATAGGTGTTAAAGAAGCGATCAAAGATCATTAAGATGCCACCATAATTTTTATCGAGATACTGAGGATTACTTGCGTGATGTACTCGATGTGCAGAAGGGGTATTCATGAGACCCTCCAGAAATCCTAGCTTATCAATTAACTTGGTGTGTAACCAAAATTGGTACATTAAATTGATAGAGAGCATCGTAAAGACTGCGATTGGAGAAAATCCAATAAAGACCAGCGGCAGAAAAAATACCCATGTAAAAGACAGAAATGGCATCCACCCTAAACGATAAGCCGCAGAAAGGGTCATCTCGTTTGGGGAATGATGGGTGCTATGCGTAGCCCATAATAAAAAGACTTCGTGGGAAGCGCGGTGATACCAGTAATAACAAAACTCAAGCCCAAAAAATAAGGCAGGGTAAATCCACCAAACATCGGGCATAGTAAATATGCGGTAATTCCAGACAAAGCTGGCCATCACTCCTTGGATTAATAGCCTATTAACTACCCCAGTGAGCTGATGGCCTAAACCCACACCCAAAGATATTCCACTCTCTAACCAAGGGTAAGGCTTTTTGTAACGCTTTTTATAGAGAAAGGACTCCACCAAGATCGCCACCAAAATAAGTGGGATAAAAAAGAGAAGCTGAGGGTTGCTTAAAAATTGTTCCATGTGATGCAGTCTACTTCTTTAACTTCCCAAATGCAGCAGCCATAGCATTATTTACAGGAGGGGCAGCAGCCAAGCGCCGATCATCTTGAGGTCTTCTCGCTTCCTGGGTTCTTGGGCGATGTTGTGCACCCTGCTCTAACTTTTCTCTAGGGCCAGCCTTGGGCGCCTCATCTGATAAGCGCATAGTTAAGGCAATCCGTTTACGCTTCTCATCAACCTCAAGAACTTTGACCTTTACCACCTGGCCAGCCTTGACCACTGTATGGGGATCTTTTACAAAGGAATTGGCCAAAGCAGAGATATGCACCAAGCCATCTTGGTGCACGCCGATGTCGACAAAGGCGCCAAAGGCAGCAACGTTTGTCACAACCCCCTCTAAAATCATATCGACTTTAAGATCGCTGACTTTTTCTACCCCATCTTTAAAGGTTGCCGTAGTAAATTCAGGTCTTGGATCGCGGCCAGGTTTTTCTAATTCCTTCAAAATATCTGTCACAGTCGGTACGCCAAATTTTTCATCGGCATACTTTTCTGCTTGCAGAGTTTTTAAGAGGGAAGCATCGCCAATCACCTCTTTCACGCCCTTCTTAATATCCTTCAGAATTTTTTCCACCAAAGGATAGGACTCTGGGTGAACAGCTGATGCATCCAAAGGATCATCACCATTCATGATGCGCAAGAATCCTGCCGCTTGCTCAAAAGTCTTTTCACCTAAACGCGGAACACTACGCAAATCAGACCGGGACTTAAATGCGCCATTGCTATCACGATAAGAAACGATACCCTCGGCAACAGTTGAAGATAAACCGGATACGCGCGCAAGTAAAGGAGCGGAAGCGGTATTGACATCAACCCCAACCGCATTGACGCAATCCTCGACAACCGCTACAAGAGATTTGGCTAACTGGGTTTGCATCACATCATGCTGATATTGCCCCACCCCAATTGACTTGGGATCAATCTTGACCAACTCCGCCAATGGATCTTGCAAACGTCGTGCGATAGATACTGCGCCACGTAAAGAAACGTCCATTCCTGGCAATTCTTTTGAAGCGTATTCAGATGCAGAGTAAACCGAAGCGCCAGCCTCCGAAACCACAATCTTTGTCAGCCCCAGCTCTGGTCTAGCCTTAATTAAATCTTGCGCCAATTTATCCGTCTCTCGCGAGGCGGTACCATTACCAATAGAGATCAGTGTCGCCTGGTGTTTTTCAGCGAGCTTTGAGAGAGTGTGCAATGATCCCGCCCAATCATTTTTTGGTTGGTGAGGGTAAATTACCTCGGTATCCACCACTTTGCCCGTTGCATCCACGACCGCTACCTTGACACCAGTACGCATACCAGGATCTAGGCCAATAGTGACTCTAGGACCAGCAGGGGCAGCCAATAATAAGGCTTTTAAATTGCGCGCAAATACATTGATCGCTTCAGTTTCTGAGCGCTCTCGCAAGGCGCCCATCAATTCAGATTCCAAATGCAGTGAGCATTTAATTCTCCAAGTCCAGCGCACCGTTTCTGCTAACCATTGATCTGCTGGACGACCATCATTTTTAATCTTAAAGTGATTGGCAATGCGAGATTCACAAGGGTTATGAGGCGCATCCCACTTAGGCTTTTCTTCTTCACTATCTAAGCGCAGATTAACCATCAAGATCTGCTCGCGTCGACCTCTAAATAAAGCTAATGCACGATGTGATGGAATAGCCATTACGGGTTCAGAATAATCAAAGTAATCAGAGAACTTTTCGCCTTCCTGCTCTTTCCCGGCTATCACCTTGGACTCTACAACACCATGATCTTGCAAATAAGCACGTAATGATTGGACTAAAGTCGCATCCTCAGCAAAGCGTTCCATCAAGATCTGGCGCGCACCCTCAAGCGCAGATTTCGTATCGAGCACGCCAGGGTTTTCGCCCTGGTCAGAAGTAAACGCTTCTTTTAAATATTTAGCAGCCTCGACCTCTGGCTCAAGACTTGGGTTTTGCAATAGGTCATTAGCCAAAGGCTCAAGACCTGCTTCAAGGGCAATTTGAGCTTTAGTGCGACGCTTGATCTTATAAGGAAGATATAAGTCCTCTAAGCGTGTTTTATCCTCTGCCAACATGATGGCTTTAAGTAACTCCGGAGTCATTTTGCCCTGGTCTTCGATCGAAGAAAGAATGGCTTTACGACGATCTTCAAGCTCTCGCAAATAGTTCAAGCGATCTTCCAATAATCGGAGCTGAGTGTCATCCAAG
>CAIYZI010000296.1 GCA_903930665.1 uncultured beta proteobacterium | reverse complement strand
CTGAGCCAGCTCAAGCGCGGTATGACTACCAATATAACCAGCACCTCCAGTAATTAAGATATTCAATTTTTATTTCCTTGCATTTTTTGGTTGTAATTTGAACCACTCCACTAATGCTCACTATCGGCGATCCTGACAATGGTCGTTTCATAGTTTGGCATAGTCTTTTTGCAGATCACTAATACAAAAGATAATACAACCCTCCATGCAAGCAAATATCTTTTACCAGCATTGAATTTATCATTACTGAATTTTTCAATAACAGGTGTTAGAGATCTTTATCTCTCGTTCATTATGTATATATAAGCCCACTAGCCCGAGATTTTTTCTTAACTAGGACGCTAAACAAAAAATCAACCCCTTGTTTTTTTGCAAGGCCTAGATGAAGCACTTTTACCAGAAGGAACAAACATACAATGCAGATTTTTACTGGACTTATTGAGTTCTTGGCAAAGACCCTCAAAATCAATGGTTGAGTTGACTAAGTCTGTTGGCAAGCTTTTTCCTCATGCTGCAACAATGACTTTTTGTTGACCCTTCTTGCTGCTAGCGCTCAATAAAACCACTGGCTAACGATAAACTTCGCGTCGGTGTCTAATCTCAATGATCAAGATACGCATCTGCCCATCTGCAATGTCGCAAATGATGCGAATATCGCCCACTCGATATCTCCAGTACTCTCCCATTTTGGGGCCTGCTAGCTTTTTACCTAGAGAGCGTGGATCCTCCAAAATCGCGACACGCTCATCTAAATAGTCCAGCACGCGCAGTGCCACTGGTCGATCGAGCTTTTTTAATTGCCGAGTTGCTGACTCAGTGTACTTAATGATCCAGGCCAAGATCTTTTCTCACCTGCTTGGCATCGATGACTTTTTCCTGACCTTTGCGAACCCGCTCCATGGCGGCATCAGCTAGGTAAAAATCTTCGAGGTCATCGAGGCCGCCCTCGATGAGTTCACGCAGATAATACGATTTTGCTCGCCCAGTTAAAGCGGCCAGTTGATCAAGCCTTTCCTCAATCTGGGGGTCTAGTCGAATTGATACAGCCATGATTTGCTCTATTTTACTTCGTTGTATTTATTGTATTACAAATAGTACATGTAATTTAACTTCCACATCGGGCGTTAGCGCTCTTTAGCTACCCTAAAACCGCCCTATTGTTGATACCCCAAATGAGAATGAGTCCGTTTTGTAAAACAGGTTCTCTAGCAGCGCCCTACCCTTTACTAGGCTACTCGATCGTTTTGACTTCGTCTGCCCGATCAATCGCCTGCATCTTGCGCCGCCACTCTTGGTGCTTACGCAGCTCCGTTAAGGTGCGATAAAAATTACGCCGCAGATCATCAAAGGCTCTACTCGGCTTGTCATTTTCCATCAAAGTCTTTAAGCGCATATCTTGCACAATCTGAAACTGAGCAACAATCGCCTCACGGTTATAAATGACCCATGAGGTCTCCTCTAATTGATCTATTGCCCTTGCAAGAAAATATGGAATAAATGGATGGGCCCCACCGTTTGCATCAGTTATTAAGGATTCTAAAATTCTTGGGTCGTGCGGTGAATCAATTTCAAAGTCATTGTCGATCTCCTTAATCTCGGCACTCAAAATCT
>CAIYZI010000295.1 GCA_903930665.1 uncultured beta proteobacterium | reverse complement strand
GAAATTACAGAAAACTGGATCACAATTTACAACGAAGAAAGACCGCACAGCTCTCTTGGCAGAATACCACCTAGAGACTATCGAGCACAGGCAGAAAACAACACTTTAGGAATGTCGGGTTGACGGGGGATACTACAGTTCCAGCGCGAATAGCACTTGATGATGAATTTTCCGAATTGTCCCGATTTTTTACTTGGAGCATCCGCCAAGCCGCCCCCTGAGTTGTAGGGGCCTTAATAAAATCAGCCGCCTTAACCATTGCTCCGGAGCACCAAACCCAACCTCTAGGTTCGAGAACACTAGCGAGATAACGCTCCAAAAGATCGCCAACCATATTTTCGGCGCCCATTGAGAGCAGATGCTCATACTTAATTCTCTCAAGATGCGCCTCAGGAATATCAAAATATTCGCTTAATATTGCCGAAACCATCTCATCAGGAATGGTTGATGGCGGGAGAGGTGATTTTGGATCTCGAGCAGCAGAAAAGCTCACTGCCTGACGATTTATATACTCAGCACTTCCAATAACGGGTGCATTTAATCCTCGCAAGGCAGAAGAAACTGAAATTGGCTGTTCAGATAAAAAACGAATAACCGTTCCATACTGGTCAACCAATCCAGGGTTAACCTGCATCATTACATCTCTGGCACTTTGCTCTGAGTTTTTAATAAATGTCATTTTTAATTATCAATATTTTTAAGGTTTTCGTTAAATTAAACGCCCCACTTAAAATCATGGCAACACTCAATCTTGGCACTCAGCTATATCTCAGCCCCCTGACTAGACATCATCAAACTAGGCTTGCTATTACGAGCCTCATCAAAACAATGTATTCGATATAGCCATAGCTATCCTTAAACTGATGTTGTCTCAAGAAAGTTCGATGCGCGGCTAAATATCTTCCCCCATTTTCATACTTTTTTCTTCTATTACGACAGATCCCCATTTCATTTCTTTAAAATTGGGATGTTCTTTAGAACAATCATCAGTCAGACCAAATTTTTTTAGCTCTCTTTTTAATTGCCATTCCGCTAATTTCTGTAACGGGGTATTTAATAGTTCTGGAATAAACCAAAAGCTAACGAAAGCAGTTACAGCAGCCAAAATATTTACAATTTGTGGTGTGATAATAGCTGGGTTTAGGGCGCTCATATAGCCAATAAACCATACTATGCACCCAAATAGAATTGCTATAAACCATCTAGAGCTTTTGTAAACAAATGAGGCGCTTGCGAATATCTGTCTCAATATATATTCACGTTGCTGCTCTTGTTTGCTTTGTAATTCCAACTGTTGCAACTTAACCTTTTCTAATTCCCGTAGCGTCTGCTCACTTTCCTTTGTAAGAAAATCATTTTTCTCGTGAAATTTTGATAGCTCTTGTTCATGGGCGATCTGGATTTCTTGTTCTTTCTGTTGAGATTTTTCTCGTTCAGCTTTGGCAGCAAATTCACCGGCAGCCAATTTCATTGCCTCAAAAATTGCTGGCAGCCTTGCAGGCGTGGCGTCCTCTGGGTCTCCATTTGTTGCCCTCATTAGAGCCTGCACTCCCTCACGATCATTCAATAAGGCCTCAAAAATATCGGCCTCATCTTTCCCATAACTTTCAAGCACTAAGTTGTAGGTTCTAGCCTTAATATCGGCCCTTGGCCTAACAGCAGATGAGCAATGGGCTAATAATCTCACCCTTGAAAGATTTCCATCCCCACCGCCAGTCCGAGCCCAAAGATAGCCTGCAAATTGTTTGTCAGACATGGCAATAGGAGACCACCTTTCAATAAGGTTTCGACTGTGACTGGTAGCCCCCTCAAGCCAAAGCCTCCACGCTGCATTAGCTATCGAGGTCAACGGCGTATTGCGAGTAATAAATATAAATTCTGAATCACATATGTGCGTACAAGGAGTTGAACTATTGCGCAGTCGCAGCAGAGACCAAATAGATCTTTGATCGTGTAGCTTAGCATCTTCATTTCTCCAGGTTTGCATCCCCCTTGAAATCAGATCATCAATATTGCCAACAGAATCTCTAAATTTCTTATGCAGTTCATTTGTAGGATTTGGATCAACGTTAATATTTTTTGAAGTTACTTGCTCCGCAAATCGACCAGAAATAGCCGATAATAATTGGTTTGAAACGCCTCCATTTCCAAATGCTGCAGCATTTTTGTTGATACCCATGGCAGAAGAATGCAGGCGCGCCTTTATAGTGTTCTCTGCTTCATTAATACAGTCATCAAATGTAGCGGCCCTTACGCCGCTTAACTCAATTAATCGAAGTAGGTCCTTTCCATATTCCGAATATTCAGAATTTATTCCCAAAATATCTAGAAGCAGCGGGGAATCCAAGTAGACAGTGAGCAACTTGAGTTCTTTTACACCGCCTTCCGACGGCTCCTTAAAGCACGCTATTGCCTCCGCCGCCATATTGGCAAAAGCTATATTAGAAACAAGTTCAAACTCATCTTTATCTTTCTCCATCAAATCAATTAAGAATTGCGAAACCACGTAATCAAGATGTAATTCAATCCGATCCTCATCTGATATTTAATTTTCTTTATTAGCCACAATAGTTGATGGATTTTTTTTCATCGCATTTCCTAGATCTCTACGACTTAAAATCCGCATAGAATCTATGTTTAGCAATCGATCAAGAAAGCT
>CAIYZI010000294.1 GCA_903930665.1 uncultured beta proteobacterium | reverse complement strand
CACTATTTCATGGTGTTGGGGATGGGTCATTTAACTAAGAATTTGAAAAACGTGAAGTGCAATTAAGCGTTAAAACGTTTTTCAATTTTGGCTTGAGTCTCTTTTAATTCCTTAGGCAAGCGCTCACCAAGGCGCTCAAATAACTCTGTGTGAAGCATTAATTCACTCTTCCAGTCATCAACGCCAACAGCAATAGCTTTGTTGAATTTTTCAACTGAGAAATCAAGGCCACCCCAATGCATATCGGAGTGCTCGGGACAAATACCAAATGGGGTTTCTGTACCATTTGCACTGCCTTCAGCACGACCCAAGATCCAAGAAAGAACACGCATGTTTTCACCGAAGCCAGGCCAAACAAATTTGCCATGTTCATCTTTGCGGAACCAGTTCACACAATAGATTTTTGGCAATACAGCGCCCTCTGCCTCAAGCTTGCTACCAATGTTTAACCAGTGTTGGAAGTAGTCGCTCATGTTGTATCCAGCAAAGGCAATCATTGCAAATGGATCGCGACGCACAACACCCACTTGTCCGGTATTTGCAGCAGTGGTTTCAGACCCCAAAGTTGCCGCCATGTAAACGCCCTCAACCCAGTCACGCGCTTCGCTCACCAATGGTACGGTGTTTGAACGACGCCCACCAAATAGGAATGCATCAATCGGAACGCCTTCTGGATCATCCCACTTGGGATCAACTGCTGGATTATTGGTTGCGGCAACCGTAAAGCGGGAGTTTGGATGGGCAGCCTTACGACCAGCAGCCCCATCAGCAGGAGTCCAATCTTTTCCTTGCCAATCCACCAAATGCGCAGGGGGTGTTTCTGTTAAACCTTCCCACCAAACATCACCGTCGTCAGTCAAAGCAACGTTAGTAAAGATCACATCTTGATTTAATGAATCAATGCAGTTTTGATTGGTTTGGCGATTAGTGCCTGGAGCAACACCAAAGTAGCCAGATTCCGGATTAATAGCAAACAAACGTGTCTTGCCGGTTACAGAATCTTTACGTGGCTTAATCCATGCAATGTCATCCCCAATGGTGGTAACTTTCCAGCCATCAAAGCCTTGGGGTGGAATCATCATTGAGAAATTGGTTTTGCCGCATGCTGATGGGAACGCCGCAGCAATATGGTATTTTTTTCCTTCAGGTGATGTCACACCCAAAATCAACATATGTTCTGCCAACCACCCTTGGTCGCGCCCCATATTAGAAGCGATACGCAATGCAAAACATTTTTTACCCAACAATGCATTACCACCGTAGCCCGAGCCAAATGACCAGATCTCACGAGTCTCTGGGTAATGCACGATATATTTGTTTTTATTGTTAGGCCAAGCAACGTCTTTTTCACCAACAGCGAGTGGCTTGCCTACAGTATGGATACAAGGAACAAACTCACCATCTGGGCCAAGCTGATCGATGACTGCTTTACCCATGCGAGTCATTACTCGCATGTTGATAGCAACATATGGACTATCTGAGAGCTCAACTCCAATATGGGCAATTGGGGAGCCAATTGGGCCCATTGAGAATGGCACTACATACATTGTCCGACCACGCATACAACCATCAAACAAAGGATTGAGCGTCGCGCGCATTTCATTTGGCTCTACCCAATTGTTAGTAGGGCCCGCATCTTCTTTTTTAACTGAGCAAATAAACGTACGATCTTCGACACGCGCCACATCCTCGGGATCTGAGAGGGCTAAAAAAGAATTTTTTCGCTTGGCAGGGTTAAGGCGCTTGAAAACGCCTGCTTCCACCAATAACTCACAAAGACCATCATATTCAGCCTGGGAACCATCACACCAGTGAATAGCATCAGGCTTAGTGAGTGCCGCAACTTCTGCAACCCATTTAATCAGTTTTTGATTTTTTACATAATCTGGCGCATTGACATTAATCTCGCCGTTATCTGTTGTGGTCATAGGATTCCCTTTACGGTAGTAATTTTTTGATGGGGCAATATTAACATTTTGGACATATTTTGCCTTGCTCGCACCCGAGAACAAACCCTTTATTTACCAATGCAAAATTGGCTGAAAATCTTCCCTAAAAGGTCGTCTGGCAGGAGTTTTCCTGTTATTTGCCCAAGATTATCCTGGGCCAATCTAAGCTCTTCTGCAAACAACTCCAGAGAAATGTTTCCATTTGCTGCGAATTGTTCTGATTTAACAATATGTTCTGCAGCACGATCAAGGCAGTCTAAATGCCTACGTCGGGCAACGATCGCGCCCTCTTGGGCGCCATCCCAACCAGCAATTTCTAGAATTCTTTGCTTTAGCTCATCTATTCCAGCACCCGTTTTTGCTGATATCAAGATATTGTTCTGTTGCGCACTCTGATTGCAATTAATCAGTAATAAATCTGATTTATTAGTAACCTCCAACACTGGGCATTTTGGATCTGACCGCTTTGTTTATCAAGTTAAATGGTTAACAGGGACACCCTGTGTTAGCTCTTATTATGAAGAGTCGATAAAGGGCTTTGTTTGTGAAGGAACGGAGTTGGATAGACTATGTCTCGGATTAAACAAATCTTAAAAATTCTAGCTTATCAAATATGGCACGGTAGGCCTAGGTTCAAACCCGGTGATGTTATTGTTGAAATCACACGAGATACATTTGATTTCGGAATTGTTGAAGCTATTGAATACGTTCCTTTATTCGAGAGTAGCCGTATCCTTAGACGTTATAAT
>CAIYZI010000293.1 GCA_903930665.1 uncultured beta proteobacterium | reverse complement strand
TTGAAAAGTGGAGTTATTCAGAGGTTCCCTAATTACGCTCATTTTCGGTGGTTAATTGATAAAACTTCATTTCATCGGCGGTTAAATATCGAACTTCATTTGCATTTGATAGGGAGTACATGGCATCGATAAGACTGCCTTGAACGCCCATTTTCTTCATATACAAAACCATTGCTTTTTTTCCTTCGGACTGAACTAAAGGCTCAAGGGCGGAAAGATGGGGCTGTGGTAGGTAGGGGTGATGCAAGCCAACTTGACCCGCTATGATTCTTTGGCTGCCCCCTGCGATGGTGAATATGCATGCGCTAATACAGCTGGTGCCTAAGGGTTCGAAAACGATAAACACATTTGCACGCAATAGATTGCCAATGTCCATTGCTGCGGTAATATTACCCCCGGGCGAGTGTATTGTGAATTGATGGATCTTGCCGTTATTTGCAACCTTTTCTATTAAAGCGGAAACCTTTTCGGAATCTCCTTTTGTAATTTCACCTGAAAAGATAATGCTATCAACCATCGGCGAAGTGTTAAGGCTAACTTCAGCGGCGTTCGTCGCGATGGCCAGTGAAAATATAGTCGTTGTAATAAGTATTTTCATGGTTGGCAATGGACGCATACAAAAGAACTAGCTCTGTTCCTCTGAACAGTTTCCCTCAATTTATAAGTTGATTCTCCGCCCCACTTAAGCCGCCTTTAATACTGGCGGCAGGGTTTAAAATATGTCTCATCTGGCGTCAATTTGAACTGCTGTCAATTTAGTACCACTGCCAGTGAGAGTAATTCCATATTAAATCATTGCATGTAGCCAGGTTGGATTTGAGTAATTTTAGGTAGCATCACCTGTGGTGCTGGTGGCCTGTAACCCAATGAGCTATGAGGTCTTACTTGGTTGTCCCTAAAGGGATTCCCTTCGGTCATTTGATCTTTCCATGATTTGGTGAGAACCTTGGCCTCTTCTAAGTTGTAGAAGATTTCCCCATTAAGAAGCTCATCTCTAAGGGTTCCATTGAAGCTTTCACAAAAGCCATTCTCCCAGGGCGAGCCTGGTTCAATGTAAGCGGTTTGTACGCCAATCTCTTTTAACCAATCGCGCAAGATTCTCGCTACAAACTCGGGACCATTATCCGATCGAATAAATTTGGGGATGCCGTGGATGATCATGGCATCGGCCAGTTGTTCAATCACTTCTTTAGATCCAATACGCAGTGCGCAGTGGATCACTAAGCAGATCCTGGTAAATTCATCAATCATGGTGAGCATCCTGATTTTCCGCCCATAGGCATCGCGAACAAAGACAAAGTCGTAGCTCCAGACATGGTTTGGATACTGGGCTCGTAGACGTAGGCAACTACCGTCGTTTAACCAAAGCCGTCCTTTAGGGGTTTGTTTGCCTGGCACCTTAAGGCCTTCTTGCTGCCAGATGCGCTTAACCCGCTCCTCTGTAGCCCTTTGCCAACCCGCATTGCGCATTAAGGCGGCTACTGTTCTATAGCCGTATCTGCCGTAAGTGCAAGCTAAGCGGATGATCTCTGCCCTAAAGGGCTCCTCATCGTCACGTGGCAATGGCATATAGCGATAGGCTGTTCTTGATAGCCCCACCAAACTGCAGGCAGACCGCTCAGAGACTTGATACTTATCCATGAGTAGCTGCGCTGCATTTTTACGCTTAGTGGGGCTTAGAAGTTTCCCTTGATGACTTCCTGAAGCATGACTTCGCGTAAAGAAAGGTCAGCCACGAGCTTTTTAAGCCTGGCGTTCTCTTGCTCTAAGTCTTTGAACTTCTTAGCTTGGTCCGCCTTCATGCCGCCATACATCTTTCTCCAGCGGTAGTAGCTTTGCACGGTAATAGACAGAGACTTGCAAGCCTCATCTAAGGTCTTGCCGTTGGCAGTTAGGACCTCAATCTGTCGCAAGAGAGAAACGATTTGCTCAGGTTTAAAACGCACGCCATGTTTGGCCATATAAACACTCCTTTTTAAGTCAAAGATTATCAAAATCTCTCACTTGGAGTGGTATTAAAAATCAACGCGGGTCACGATTAGAGCTAGCATCCATTTCGCCCGTATTCAACCTCCCATTCCAGCAGCAAGCAGACCATTTATCTCGCGGAAGCCATCAGCAGTAAAGATACACATGATACCCCTAAAGCGAGTTTATCTAATGGATGCACCAACATTGGAAGCGGCTTTAAGCTGTGAATCGAGTGCACGATCTACCCGGCATACCGCTTCACTTTGAGCGGTAACGAGGGGTCTTTTTGGGTGGCTATGGGGCCATTTGGTGGTAATGCCCAGTAAGGCGATGCCCATCATTGATAGGCTTTGCTTTATCACTGCTGACGACCCCTGCCAGAATGAGTGGCGGGTTTGGGCTGGAACAGGTGACGGATTTGACTGGAATACACAATTTGAACTGCGTACTGTACTTATCCATAAAACTGAACCCCTTTCGGCTGGATTTGATGTCTAACTTTTGTGGGTCAGCTCAAACCCGAGGCGGCTAACTGAGCAAGCTATCTATATATTTACTCAGGCTTACAGACCAATCTGGCAATGGAGTATAATTAAGTTTTTCGGCCCTTAAATTAACGGCAGCCTCGTTATTAGAGACGGGGGCACTACGAATAAATTTATCAGCAGTAGCAGGAAGTACTTTAGTTTTCAGCCCTGTACACTCAATAATAGCTCTAACGTAATCAAATCGGGATGCGACTTTATCGTTAACGCAATTAAAGATGCCCATACTTTCATTCTCAATCATTTCAACAATTCTTAATGCAATATCATCATTGAAACATGGGTTACCGAATTGTTCAATATTTGAAAAAATGATTTCTTTATTTTTAGCCTCTATTATTCTTTGAGCAACAAAATTCTTTTTTACATCCATAGATCCGCCGTACAACCACCCCGTTCTAATTATCAAATTACTAATCGAGAGACTTGTAATGAGTTCTTCAGAAATTCTCTTGCTTTTATGATGAATTGTTGTAGGGTGGCACTCATCATTTTCCGAATAAGGGGTATTCTTATAATTGCCATACACCCCAGTACTCGATATAAATACCAGCTTTAAACCTAACTCAAAAGCTAACTTCGCAACTAATTCTGTAGTTAATGTATTGTCGTTAAAACAAGCAAGCGGATCCCTTTCACATGCCTCCACATCAGTATTAGCTGCAGCATGAATCAAAACTTCAGAATTGCTATTAAGCACATTATTTCTTAAATCAATATTCCAATCAATACCTTGTCTATTTATTGAATAAGGGAAGCAAATGTGCCCTCTTTCGATTAGAATATTTTTGATGGAACTTCCCAATAGCCCATTAGATCCCGTCAATATTATCTTCATAACCATCTCCGTTTAAAGAGAAGCTCTCTATGGGCGCATTGACCGCCTCTATGGGGTCATGGGCAATACTTGCAACGTTAAGAATTAAATTGAGCCCATCATCCTCCCCTCTAAACGCAACCCACAAACCAGGAGGTATTGTTATGCGAGCATAAAGATTTCTGCCTAGCGTAATAAAACGCGTCTTTTTTAGGGTTTCATCGTGAATATAAAAAGTGACTCTACCAACTGGAATCATTAAATTCAAGACCATTTTGGTATGTTTTTTCCACCCCTTATATTTATCCTTATGTATGGAAGTGAAGTACGCTTCCCCAAAGCCATTAAAGCCCTGTTCATCGACTTTCATGCCGTGAAAGATATCACCATCTAGATGAGCTATCTTTTTTAAAGGCGTTACCAATACACGACTTGAAAATTCAGTCATTTTGCCCAAGATATAAGGCGATCCTGGGCCCTATCCTCATAGGATGCAATCTGACTGATTGTGAATTCGAACATGTTTCCGTTTTCAGATGAGTAATATTTTTTATACCAGTCACTCAGTAACCTGACGCATTCATCATATTCCAAATTACTCTGCCATTTTAATTTAGAGTGTGCTTTGTCACAGTTTAGCTTGAGTAATTCAGCTTCAGCGTATGAAGTATTTGAAGTTATGAAATATGCTTCTTTAGCATCGCCAAATCCCCACTGAACTGCAAGATCCTCAATTAATTCCACTACCGTTCTGTTCTGCTCTGATTTGGGTCCAAAGTTAAAGGACTCGCCGTTAATAGGCGCTTCAGCATAAAGAGAGGCTGCCAATGCTAAATAACCACTTAAAGGCTCAAGCACATGTTGCCAAGGCCGAGTTGAATTCGGGCTTCTTATCTCAACAGGCTTAGCGTTCGTCCAGCTGCGAATGCAATCAACAATAATTCTATCCTTTGACCAATCTCCTCCGCCAACTACGTTTCCAGCTCTTCCCGTAGCCAACCTTATAGGTGTATCAGGCCTGCTAAAAAAAGACTGGAAGTATGCTTTAAAAACTAACTCAGCCGCGCCCTTGGAGGCACTGTATATGTCTTTACCCCCCATCGCATCGGTTTCTCTATAACCCCAAACCCATTCATTATTTTCGTAGCATTTGTCAGATGTGACCATAACAACGGCACAAGGGTGGTCTATCTCCCGGATAGCCTCCAATAAAACTGACGCTCCTAAGATATTTGTGGAGAGTGTTTCTAAAGGATTTTGATATGAAACACTCACCAAAGGCTGAGCGGCAAGATGAAAAATGAAATCAGGTTTATATTTTTTTATTAGCGGTTTTATATCATCTAGATTTCTAACATCTCCCTTATGGTGCTCGATCTTATTTTCCAAGTTTAAAACTTCAAAAATAGATGGCTGGGTTGGAATTTTGTCTGAAAGACCAATTACAACTGCATTCATTTTTAATAGCCAGCAACAAAGCCAGGAACCCTTAAAGCCGGTATGTCCAGTAATGAGCACGCGCTTTCCACTATAGGCGCTATTAAAATTCATTTTCACCAAACTTTCCAGGGTGCTGAATCGGCTTCCCATAATTCATTCAACTTAATCTTATCCCTCATCGTATCCATGGGCTGCCAAAATTCTTCATGCCGATATGCGGACAACTCACCTTGGCCTGCCAATTTCTCCAAGGGCTCTTTCTCAAAGACGGCTTGGTCGTCCTTAATATAGCCCAATACCTTTGGATCCATGACAAAAAACCCTCCATTAATCCAGGATCCGTCCCCAATCGGTTTTTCCTTAAAACCTTTAACAATACTGTCCCCGGCAAAATCTAATGACCCAAACCTTCCGGCCGGTTGGATTGCTGTAACTGTTGCAAGTTTTTTACTATTCCGATGAAATTCAACAAGCTTGTCTATTTTCACATTTGAAACACCATCGCCGTATGTCACCATGAATGGGGCATCATTTATATACTTGCTTACTCTTTTTATGCGCCCACCAGTCATTGTGGCCTGACCTGTATCTACAAGAGTTACCTTCCAAGGCTCAGCAGAATGTCTATGTACAAACTTCGTGTCTGAGCTAAAGTCAAAAGTGATATCAGATTCATGCAAAAAATAGTGCTCGAAATATTCTTTTATATAGCACCCCTTATAACCTAGACAAATAACAAAGTCGTTATATCCATAGTGAGAATAAATTTTCATGATGTGCCATAAGATTGGCCTCCCCCCGATCTCTATCATTGGCTTTGGCTTAAGATGAGACTCTTCCGTTATTCTTGTGCCCAATCCGCCAGCTAATATTACAACCTTCATAGACCACCTTTAATCATAATGCTAACAATATAGAATTTTTTATCTGACTGATATTTGCGGGAATTGATATACATTACAGTGGTGATTCAATGGAAACCCCCAGAAAGAAATAACTTCCCTATATTTTTTACACGCTTCAGGATGCTGAAGTTCATTTTGAAGCTCCAACCCCATATTGATGATGTTAGCTATTTCTATGGATTCGACTTTCTGCTTTAGAAAACGATATTTGAAAGCTAAGTTGTAATAACCACAGGCTAGTAGAAAATTACTATTTTCGAAATATTGATTTGCAACAGAGACAGCTTGGCTGATATTCCAGGGCTCTTCAGGACTGTAGTTAGCTATCCAGGGTGTAAGCGATAAATAGCTTTGATACTTTTCTTGAAAGCCAAAATCATAAGCCTTATGCCATGGTTTAATTGCTCCGGCAAAGTGCAGTATACGAGAGGGATATTTTGACTCATCTGAATATCTAGAAAAATGAAGTGGATTTAAGTTCCAACGTTCATCCACCCCTTTTTGAGCTCCACTAAGCACCACATTCATTGCATCGTTATCCATATAAACAGACTCGGTTTTTTTTAGCCAATTTATACACTTACTTGTAATATCCTGCTCTCGCCAATAATCAAGATTCATGACTAATATTCCCGCATTCATATCTTTACCGCCGGTCACCCCCAGTCGAGTTTCGGTATCTTTACCATCAAATATAACGCCAGCGTTACCGTAGTTATCCATATCAAGCGCCCAAAGCTCTGAGAGGTCCGCTTCAACTATTATGTCGCAATCTAAATAAATAACTCGCCGTAACCTGGGGAGTATATTGGGAATAAATAATCGATAAAACGTCGCTTGAGTTAGATGAAAGAATGTCTTTAGACTTGACAATAGGTTGGGATCTAAACTCAAATATGTGATATCCCTCTGATACTTGGCAGCTATTTCGTCAAACCTCTTCTTGTCGCTTGGATTTAAATTGATACAAACGATATAGGTTTTAATTAAATGATTTTTATTGCTTTGGAACATTGAGACCATAGCTACTGCCAACTGCGAGACGTAACCATCAACCCCAAAGACTACGTGAATCATTTTTAGCGCCTCAGCTTGTCAAAAAATTAAATATTTGTATGATAGAAAAGGGGGCTGCTGTCAATTTAACGCCCTGCTTAAGCGCCGTTACGAGTCATATACGCACAATTTGATGACCATACATCTTGCCAAGAAGTGGCACAATCAAATCTAAACATTATTTCTCGATAATGCTTGTTAAACGCTCTTTCTTTAAGCGTAGATTGTCCATCTCCTTCTTAAGATTAGCCATCTCTATGTCCGACTGATCCTGCATCATGGATGTCAAGATATTTAACTGCTTTCGCAAGGCAGCATTGCCCTCCTTTTCAAGGGCAAGCTCCTTATTGATTTTGGTCGACCCAGCATTGGCGACTTCAATGCCCCTGCTTAATTCCTGATTTAGCTGATTTGATTTAATCAAATCCTGCTGTGAAACTTTTAGCTCCGATTTACTTGTCTCGAGGCTTTTTGTCAGCGCAATTACCTTGCCATCGAGCATTCCTACAGACTGTATTCCGCCCTTAAGTATTTCGACTTTGTTTTTTTGTTCATTCAAAACCCTTTCCGCCTCTGCTAACCTTTTTTCTTCGGCACTGATAATACCCTCAGCCGCATCAATGTACTTACTTTGATCCGCAAATTTAACGGGTGTCGCACTCGACTTTGCCTGTTGCTTTGACCAGGAGGAATAATCTACTGAATGAGGCGCCCTATCTAGTGAGGCCTGACTTGCATCAATTAAATCTTGGTTCTGAGCCCAACAACCATCCAGCATGAATACGCCCATAAATAACAATGCAATTTTTGATTTTGTAATTGAGACAAACATTTGCCACTCATATTTGATGAAAATAATTTTTGATCATATGGTGTTAATGTGATAATTCATACCCCTAAAAACAGGGGGTGTGGTTAAGGCACTATTGTTATTGGCACCTGACCCGTGTTTTAGGCCTAATGCAATGCAAAAGGTTTAAATGCCCAAAATTTAAGCCCTAGAGATGTAGACTTAATTAAGACCCATGGCACAGGTAAAAAGCCAATAATTTAGCAGAACAAAATACTATGGACGGCCAACGCTACTTACAATTTACAGTAAATAAAATAGCAAAACAGACAAGCACAATCCAATAACCAGACATAACGCGCAAGACTACTTAGAGCGCATAACCGCCTAGCCTTGTCCCATTTAAAAATTTATGATTTTGTTGGTTTGTCCATTTGGTAATTTGCGACTCAAGCAATTTTAAAAAGAGAATCCGGTTTAGGAACCTCTGAATAACTCCACTTTTCAAGTTTAGCGGCGACAAAAAATCATCACCACTTCAGACGGCTGTGATTTTTAGGCTATTGTCCTTCAATCATCCCTGCTTTTTTGCTTCACCACTTCAATCTCTGAAGCTTTTTACTGCTCCTGCCCATCTTTTGGGCGGACTAACTCCTATGCAGCCTTCATTAAATGCCTTCTTGCCATCCAAAGATTGGATAAGGCGAAGAGGGTTTGGATTTGCGCTGTGTTTTTAGTAAGACCCACATAGCGCACCTTCCTATATCCAAATTGGCATTTGATTACTCTAAAGGGATGTTCTACCTTGACCCTGATTTTGGCCTTCACCTTCTCTGCTTGCTCTAAGAGTTGGCCTAAAGCGGTCTGTGGGTTTAGGGTCTTGCGCTTGCTGGGCATCATGGCAATGTGCCAAGCCACTTCAAGACCTTGAGCTTCTTCTCGTTTATCAATCCCGCGGTAACCTGAGTCGCCAAAGACATCGGTCTCTTGCCCATGCAGTAGATTGATTGTTTTAGTAATGTCGTGGGCATTGGCAGGTGTGGTGGCAATGGTATGAACCAAACCAGAGTCGGCATCCACACCAATATGAGCCTTCATGCCAAAGTACCAACTGCCGCCTTTTTTGGTTTGATGCATATCGGGATCGCGCTTACCTGCGCTGTTTTTGGTCGAGCTGGGAGCAGCAATCAAAGTGGCATCTACTGCCGTACCACTCTTTAAAAGCAAGCCTTGCTTGGTCAACAAGGTATTGACGGTTGTCAGGATCTGAGGCGCTAGTTGATGGGCCTCTAACAAATGCCGAAAGCGCAAAATCGTAGACTCGTCAGGCAGGTGCGTATTACCAGCGTCTAAGAGGGCAAACTCACGATACAAAGGGGTGTCATGCAACGCTTCTTCCATGGCAGGATCAGATAAACCAAACCACTGTTGTAGAAAGTGGATACGCAGTAGGACTTCAATCCCGAATGGCGGTCTACCTGTGCTGCTCTTGGGGTTATGTGGTGCAATCAGCTCTACCAAAGCATCCCAAGGAACCACTTGATCCATCTCTTCTAAAAATATCCGCTTGCGTGTACGTTTAGAGGCAATCTCAAATCCAGTCATCATGGTCAGTAGGCTTGGTTGTTTGGCGTGAAGAAGCATATTGATATAACGCACGGGCCAGATTAATGGATGACCGAATCAATCAGATATTGCGAGGGTTTTGCAGAGGTTCCCTAAGTAGCTTTTAGGGATAATTAACTCTCTACTATCATGCTTGGTAATGACTTGAAACTTGTCATCTACAGGCACATTAATATGTGCGCGCATAGCTTCGTATACAGTGTCACCCACCTTCTGAGCATAGCCTTCAGGGTGTTTATTGCTTAAATCGATTCTGACAAATGGCATAAGACCTCCTTGTTTGCTTCATCTTATACAAATATGAGAAATCTTGTTTAAGCGCCCGCCCTTCCAGCCTAAATGAAGCTCGCCGAACCATCGGGCCATAGTGTTATTTGCTGACTTAATACAGAATCGACAAAGCCCAAACACGGCATCTCTAGAGCCTAAAATAATCAATATGAACCAACAACTAAAGACCTTGCTATTGAAACTTGAATCCTTTGGGGTTGACAACGATGCTGCCATTGCGGAACGACCAAAAAGGATGCTCAACATCACTCCTGATACTGGTGAATTTCTCTCTATCCTCATAAAAGCAACCAAGGCAAAAAACATTCTGGAAATTGGCACTTCCAACGGTTACTCTACTCTTTGGCTAGCTGATGCAGCTCTAGCCAATGACGGTCATATCACCACTATTGAATACACTGATTACAAGGCTGAACTAGCCTTAAGTAATTTTATTGAGGCGGGGCTAGATGGATGCATCACTTTAATTAAAAATGATGCTGGCTTGGAATTGGCAAAATTTCAAAATAATCAATTTGACTTCATCTTTTTAGACTCTGAGCGAAGTGAATATTTAGGATGGCTCTCAGAGTTGAAAAGGACTTTAAAAGTGGGTGGTCTCTTGGTGGTTGATAACGCAGTTTCCCATTTAACAGAAATGCTTCCTTTGATGAATGTCCTGAAGGTAGATAGTGATTTTTCAACCAACCTCATCCCAATTGGTAATGGTGAGTTTCTGGCCTATAAAGAAAAGTAATGAGTTGGCAACAAAAAATGTTAAAACGACTTAAAGGTAGTTTAGGTATTTTTCGCTAGCTTTGGGTGAAATCAAACCAGCCACACTAGGATTTTCAACCCCGTCTTTTTCCACAAAAGTCTGAAATTGATCATTGATGGCCTTTGGCTTCAAACGGGTCCTTTATACCCTCTTTTTGGCAAAAATTTCCACAGTCCATTAAGCTAGAGGGATGACTAAAAATCCCTCCCCTGAATTGCTTAAAAACCCTTTAATTTCATTCGGTCGCGATATCGCCCGCTACGCGGAAATTAAGCCTGAGCATATTGCCCCCGCAATTGAATTCTTGCTTGAACAAGCCCAGCAGGCGGTAGATCATGCTACTGCTACAGGTACCCACTCTACCTGGAATGCGCTTGCTGAACCCCTTGAAGATGCCACGGAATCACTTGGCAGATCATGGGGCGTGATTTCCCATCTCAACAGTGTGGCTGATACCCCAGAATTGCGTGAAGCTTATGGTGAAATGTTGCCAAAAGTAAGCGCCTTTCTTTCTAGTCTTGGGCAGAACTTAGCTTTGTATGAAAAATTCAAAGCCTTAAGCAATAGCGCGGATTTTGAGACTCTTTCACCGGCTCAAAAAAAAGTT
>CAIYZI010000292.1 GCA_903930665.1 uncultured beta proteobacterium | reverse complement strand
GAGTTCCGGTCAGTGCACATATCCCAATCGACTAAACTAGAAGCACGAGAAGACCGCGACAAACAATAGTTCCGGTCAGTGCACATATCCCAATCGACTAAACTCCAACGCTAGGCGCGGCGAATGGTTTCGAGGTTCCGGTCAGTGCACATATCCCAATCGACTAAACTGGTTGAATTAATTTTAATACTTGGCGGCGAGTTCCGGTCAGTGCACATATCCCAATCGACTAAACTAGGAATGCGATAACCCCATGTATTTAAAGGAGTTATCGCCTTTTTAGCGCTAAAAATATCGGCTTTTCTAGAATAAGTCATACTGGTCTGGAGATTTGTTTTTAGGCAGCTTTGACTTACCTTTGAAGGAAATAATCCTTTCGTACTGTTTATCAGTAAATTGCAAAAGGCTAACTTTTCCACCCTCCGGCAAAGACTCTTCAACTCTTTTGACCAATGTTTCCACTTGGGCAGAACTAGAGCAAAAGCGCACATACACCGAAAACTGGGCCATTTCAAACCCTATATCCAATAAGTCATTTCGAAAATCTAAGGCCGCTTTGCGCTCAGATTTTTCAACTACAGGCAGATCAAACATGACAAATATCCACATGATTCGATAGTTTAATAACATCACTAGATCTCATCTTGATCCACAAACTCATCAGCAGAAGGAAATGTGCTGGGTAAGTTAAGCTTTTTACTTTCGCCTAAAAATATTTGCGCAAGCGATGTGGCTGCATTCTGAATACAAATCGATAAAGGAGAAATACCTTCGTTCGTTTGAATATCCACAAACATGGTTAATGCAATTTTTCGTTTCACTTGAGCGCTGACTGTGAATTCACCTTTTTTGCTGAGCTGACAAACTTTAAAGTCAATAACCGGCCTAAATGGCTCCATTAAATCATCGACGAGTCTCATGGAGTTACCTTCATTACTATGATGAAGCCCTAACGTGGGATGCAAACCTGCAGCAACAACGGCGCGAGCGGTCGTTGCCCTGAGTATGGTGTATCCATAATTCAACATTGCATTGATACCAGGGGACTGTTTGTCCCTCCTAAAGGTGGGGCCAAATAACAACCTCCAGTAGCGTCTAGCTCCTTGTGCCTCTATATTGTCAGGGTCGCCAGATTTCACTTTGTCAATTAGCGCTTTTAATGGGATAGAAGGCAAGCCCATGCGATCAAGAGCAACAGCCTGCCAAGCTAGTTTAGATTTAACAATGTCAGCCCAAAGTCGATTTTTAATCGATTTGTTAATACCCATTTGTGCATCAAACCGCTTTGCTTGCCGATGATTTCCATCCGCTGAGAAGAGTATGCCAGCAACATTATGGTTTGAGCCGCACAAAACAAACGGGGCACCCCGCTCTGCCAGCGCAACCAACAAATTATTTGTGTAACAAAGGCCATAAGCATTTGCGATGACCGCTCCAATATCATCCAAAGGAATGCGGCCTAATTCATTACGCTCATTGCCCATGCTTTCTATGACCATGAATCCTCGCGACATTGAAAGATATCGCTCGTCTTGTGCAATCTCAATAATTCGACTGGGCATGAGATTACTTAATGAATTTGGTTGTTGACTTCACCGATCGGAGAAACGGTAATCTTGCGGCCTAGCGCGGTTTTTAATGAGCCCGCTGTTTTATAGGTGTATTTAAAAATATCAGACTTATCTCGATTCCGAGAATCTACATTTGCTTCTAATTGTCCAACCAAGCTAATTACCCCACTGCTACCATTCAGCGTCACAACACGCATTATTTTATTGGCGATAAAAAATCTTTTCACTTCTCAGCAATATGAGGTATTAGCCACCGTTTCCAGTGGTTATCCCTCTCCAAAAGGTAGG
>CAIYZI010000291.1 GCA_903930665.1 uncultured beta proteobacterium | reverse complement strand
CTACCAAATATAAGCAATAACAATATTGCCGACAAGGTGCCATACAAAATTAAATTTTTCGCAGACTCAATTGAGTTAGTTACTGCTGTACGCAAGCCCTCTCTAATATCAGCATCCGTATTAGTGGCATTGTCAGCAATGAAGTCGTTATCATGAGCGATTTTGATCAGCTCACCCTTTTTTACTTCTTCAATAGCGTCCTTGGTTCGACCCTCATCAACCATGCGCACGAGATTGCCAGTTGCACGAATGACGTCTTCAGTGCTGACCTTCATTTTTATAATATCAGTCGCTAATTTAGGATCATTTTCCCCTTTTGAAAGTTTATCAACTAGATTATTTGCAGTTGCCAGAGAGTCTTGATAAATTTTCTTTGGATACCCTCCCTCTATTCCTTGATTGCCACCAATCAATACATAGGCATATGTAGCACGTACCATTCGCAATTGGGCGTCATATAGCTTAAAAATATCGGGGGTAGTTTGGGCGCCTTTATCCAATGCAATTGAATTTGCCACTGACGCATTCATTTTAAATTGATTAAAAACCACAATCGCTAACAAGATCAACAAAGGGATGAGGTAGCTCAATCCCATCTTCCAGCGTAAGGTTAGTCGACTTAACATTTACTACTCCTTTATCAAAAATCTAAACATGCTCATCAACTTCAAGCAAGCTACCTAATAAAACAGCTTCAATATCTAAAATGCCTGCCGTACCCTCATCAACCCTCAAGAGGGATTTGCATTGGGCATGCTGCCCCTCAATATTTTGTAATTCAGAAATAAGGTATCGATCAAAATAGCGAAAGTCCTCAACTTTTTGCACTGCTAAGGCTATTCTTTTGGACTCAAATTGCAAAATCACCACATCCTGCTTATCCACAATATTTTGGATATTCAACAAAGAACTCATATCTAGTACCGATAAAATCTCACCTCTTAAATTGATTGCCCCCAAAATATATGGTGGGCAGCATGGAAGAGGTGTGCATTGCTTTAAATGGGTAAATTCAGTAATGTAGTGAATTTCTATGGCATATAAAATGCCCCCAATTCTCACAAGAGCAAAGCCATCCTTATCTTCATTATCACTATCAACTATTGGCAATGCTAATTGATGCGATCTGTTACGAAATAGGCCCCCACTATGCATCGTGGCGAATTTGGTGATTTCCCCGGCTGATCTCACTTCAGAAAGAGAAAGGTCTTGCCCAATCTCTACGGTCAGTAACTTTTGTAAATTTAGCAAAAGAATAACTTCGTCTTCTCGCTTAATTTCACCCTCTATCAAGTCAGAGTATTCCGTATCAAAGTCTGGCGGCGTTATCATGCCGCGTTTTATTACGGACTCATCTGTCACCTCAAACAAGCCCATGACAGTATCGGCAACAATTCCACAGCGCATCTGTGGCACGCTCACGAGGATGATGCTAGTGAGGTTTGGATAACCCCTTTGGGGGTGTCTAAAACGTAGACCCAAATCAAGCACATGAATAACTTCACCGTGATAATTTAAAAGGCCTATAAACCAAGGTGGAGCAGCCTCAATCGGAGAAAGTTCAGGCATCCAAAAAATGCTATCCACACTCTCCACAGGAATAGCGTACTTTACTGATTCGGATTCGAATATCAAAAAACTGGACACGATTAAATATAGGCCGATTGATGCGTAAGGTCAAATAGTTTCACAGGCTCTTTAGATGTGAACTAATACCTGAAGATGAACGATTTTTAGCTTGGGCATTGATAAGTTTTCTACCATACTTAACGTTCACTCTTTCTAGGTATATATTTGACGGGTGAACCCTTTTTTTTGCTCTCGGTCGGAGGATGTCTATGACTCGTGATTTTCTATTTACATCGGAGTCTGTCACTGAAGGCCACCCCGATAAGGTAGCTGACCAAATATCGGATGCCATTCTCGATTCGATTTTAGAGAAGGACCCAGCTAGTAGAGTTGCGGCGAACACAATATGCAACTCAGGCTTAGTGCTTTTGATCGGTCAAATCTCTACTAATGCCCTTGTTGATTACCAGCAAGTAGCTAGAAAAACTTTACAAGATATTGGATACGACAATACAGAATATGGCATGGATTACAAGGGATGTGCAGTTTTGGTAGGCTTTGAAAAACAAAGTTTGGATATTGTACCGAATGTGGATCTCTGGCGGTGCGCG
>CAIYZI010000290.1 GCA_903930665.1 uncultured beta proteobacterium | reverse complement strand
GGGTAGCAACTGGAGTAGGCCAAATGACACTATTGGGCTTGGATATGCAATCAATGGAATCTCAGCTTCAGAAATTAGCTATCTTCAGCAAGGTGGCTATACGATGTTTATCGGTGATAGCGCATTAAGCTATAAAAGAGAACAAGTTATTGAGACTTACTACAGCGCGCAGGTTTATAAAAACCTTTATATTTCGGCCGACTACCAACACATTACCAACCCAGCCTATAACTCTGCGCGTGGGCCAGTCAATTTTTATGGCTTACGCGCACATATCGAAATCTAAAAAAAATGGAGTAGTGTTGGTGCCGCTTGCCGGAATCAAATACAGTCATTATGTGCCTTACAAGCTATATATTGTATATATCTATAAAATTAATAGAAATATTTTTATCTAAATTAATCCACTTTTATCTAAATTTATCTTAAGAATAACTAGCCTTAAGGCGCTGTACCTCAAGTATCTATATAGGCCTTGTGGCATATATGTTGTCTTGCATTACTCAGGCACATCCTGTAACTATTTATTGCACTTGTAAGTTTGGGTAGTGGGTGGGTCAAAAAACATTCATCCCTTTTTAAGAAATATCACCATCCTACGATTTAACTAGTTTTGGAACATGAGGGGGGGGTAAACACTCCCTAGATCATCAATGACTGTATTCCAGGCTGCAGCTGACCATCAAATAGGGTTAATTTAGACGCTCTAGTAGGCAGAAATTGGCGAATAAGTGACGCCAAAAAAAACTACAGTCGTAAGTTTAAGTATGATCTATTGACATACATTCAAATGAAGGGTTGTTGGTGCGTATTTTTAGTGCTTTGTGCTTTATTTGCATATCTTTTTGCACACCCTTGAGGGCTCAAGGATATTATCCAGTTAAACCCATCACCATTGTCGTTCCTTATAATGTTGGAGGGGGCGCAGACCAGCTGGCTCGTTTAATTGGTCATCAACTTTCTGAGCGACTTAATCAAACTGTCATCATCGATAATAGACCAGGGGCAAGCAATACTATTGGCATGAATTATGTTGCCAAATCTGTGCCAGATGGCCATGTGATTGGGCTCATAAGCCCAGGATTTTTAACTGCTCCATCTGTTATTAAAAATTCCTATGACCCGATTAAAGACTTTACAGGTATAGCATTTATTGGCCATGCTCCAATGGCTTTAGTGGTCAGCCCAAAATTAGGCATTCATAACTTGCGAGAATTTGTTGAATATGCCAGGTCTCATCCCGATAAACTCAATTGGGCTTCACTGGGTAGCACATCCACACAAGGATTGGCTGGGCTAGATTTCTCTCAAAAAACTGGGATTAAAAGTCAGCAGATTCAATACAAGGGAAGCTCCTTGGCTATGTCTGACTTACTGACGGGGAATGTGCAATATATGTTCAACGCACTTCCTTCAATGATTGGTTTTATTGATAGCGGACAACTGCAACTGCTTGGAATTTCTGGAAAAAAGCGCTTAGATATCTTCCCCAAAACGACACTTATTTCAGATGTTGTGCCAGACTTTAACATTACGAGTTGGTTTGGTTTTGTTGTTCCAGTGCGAACACCCAAACCTTTGGTAGACAAATTAAACAAAGAAATTAATGCTGTAATTTCTAAACCTGAAATTCAAAAAAAATTGCTCGATAGTGGCATTGAGACCTCACCAATCAATTCTGAGCAATTCAATATGATGCTAGCAAAAAATTATGAGCTATATGGCAAGCTTCTTGAAAATTTACTGATTGATTCTGAGTAAACCCCTCATTTAGACAGGAGGTGTTTAAGGTCTTCCTTTAACCCCCCCCGAATCACCTTCCCGGCAGCATTACGTGGGATTGCTGTCAGCGTAATTAATTTTGTTGAGTTGTATATTGGTGGCAATTGATTAATGATGAGTTTGCTTAGCTGTGATGTATGAGTGCCAGCTTGCACTACCACTGCTGTATACAGTTCTTCAATGCCTAGGGCATTGGTAAACCCAATGGTAGCGCAATCGATTACCCCTGGTTGCTCTAAAAGAAAATGGTCAATGGTATTGGGCGTTACTTTTACCCCGCCTAAATTGATGACGTCTGACTGTCTACCTTTTAAAACTACTAGTCCATCTTCTTGTTGATAGCCCATATCTCCAGGATAGAACCAGCCATCAATAAAGTGCTCACCCGTCGTTTTGGGGTTATTGAAGTACTCTATAGCCATATCCGGAGTTTTCACTCCAATCAAGCCAAGTCCTCCGCTGGGAACAGGCTTAAAGAATTCATCAACAATTTGCAGCTGATTTTCTGGCAATACATAGCCCGCAGCTCCAGGATGACGTAGGAGGTCTTCGCCACTGCAGATGGCCATGGTACTGGTTTCAGACGAGCCATATCGACTAATAACATTAGGGCAAAGATGAGTTTTAATTTGATTAATTAAATTTGCACCAATATGACTTCCTGCTGTTGAAATAAGCTGAAGGTAATTTGGAGTAGGTAACTTAATGAATTGCATGAATTCGGTTAGATGAATTGGAGAGCCTCCTAGATTTGTTATCTTGAGGCGACTTAATTCAGTCAGGCTATGCTCATAGCTAAAGGGCAATGCTAGGGGCAAGCCCGTCAAAAGTGGTTTGAAGATGGCATAAAAGCCAATAGAACTACAAACATCAAAAAAAGAAAGCTCACATCCCAATTGAGGCTCTAAATTGCCCCTACGAAAACAACGGGAGGCAAGGGTAGTATGGGTAATCGGGATGGCTTTTGGAGTACCCGTGGTGCCAGAAGACAGGATGAGACGGCACAGGTCACTCTCAATCGAATAGTCGTAAGCCTTGTCGCTAGAGGTTTGACAGACTGCTGATTCAATCCAAGGGGTATCAATGAGAAGGCATTTTTCTGCAGGAATGTTGCCCCTTAAATGCTCGGGGTCAACCAAGTAAAAATCGACTGGAACCTCTGGTGGAATTTGTAGGTAATTGGCAACCGAGCACGAAATAGTCGCTTCATGCAATAAGGCTAAAGTCATTGCGACGTGAAGGGGTGGATTATTGAGTTGGGTAGAGACAATATGCCCCGGCTTAATACCGCTAGCCCTGAGTTTTTTAGCTAAACTTTTGACCAATTTGTGCAACTGCAAAAAACTAAAAGCATTATTGCCATAACTCAGTGCCAAGCGCTGGGGGTGTCTTTTGGCTTGAAAGTCAAGGTAATGGATAAGGTTGGGCATGATCAATAGGTGTTGAAGATTTACAACTAACCAAGGGAAATTACTGAAAATAATTTGATTGAGTTGTTAATGCTCATCTATTATAATTGAAGAAACTACTATTTTATTGACAAGTTAAGCATATGAAAATAAAGACTAAATTGAATAAAATCGCCCTTGCCACCAGCATTGTGGTTGCAGGACTAGCAACTTCGAACATGGTCTTAGCTCAGACTTGTAGCGGCGTGTTGATTACTTCAGACTGTCAAGACCTTTCGTATACCGGTCCGGGTGGTCCCAGCAGTAGCGTCTCGATTAACTCTGGGGTAACTGTTTCACCAAGTGGATATGGCTTTGCAGTTTCTCTTGGGGATGGTTCAACTAATCCCAATTTAAATTCATTTACAAATAATGGCACCATTAGTGGGTTGTCTGGATTATCTGTGGGTAGTTACGCCACAGTGGGTGTGATAACGAACAACGGATCGATGAGCGTATCAGTATCAAATGATCCAGTTTATAACAATGGCACTATTACTACGTTTACTAATAGCAATAGTGGGACTATCGGGGGAGGGGCATATTGGGACTCAGTTTATAACAACACCAACGGAGTTATTACTACGCTCACCAACACCGGAACTATTAATAGCTCCAATGGTTATGCCGGTATTGGTAATAATGGAACCATTACCACCTTAAATAATGGTCAGGGTCGCAATAATCCCTTGGTCTATACAGGCCTACTGCCTACCAACTACAACATTATTATTAATAGCCCTTCAAACTACGGTATTTTGATGGGTACGGATACCTACATCAATAGTCTTTCTGGCACCATGAATTTTGGTATCAGCGGCACCTCTACGATTGCAAGCAACACTACCTATATGGATGTATTGCAAGGTAACTTCACTACATCTAACTTCACAATATCTTCACCAACCTTTAATGGTCTAACCTTTAGCTTGGCTGCTGACAATAGCAATCCTGGCTCCTATAACCTTGTAGTTGGCGGTGGTGGCGTGGCCCCTGAAATGAATGCTTCTCAGATTCCCCAAGTTGGATTATTGCTCGGTTGCTTGTTCTTCTTGATGGCTCGTAAGAAAGAAAATTCAGAACCGATGCTTACGGCTTAATTTAGTTAGTTCAGCTTTGTTTTTAGCCCACTTCGGTGGGTTTTTTCTTTACCTAGCCACCGTCTCTTATGGGTCGGCAGTTGCCCAAGTGCCATAATCCTCCTAAACGGCAGAAAACGGCCAACAGCAGACTGTCGGGTTGTTTAATTGTTGTTTTTGGGTGAAAAAAGGGTGGCTGCGGGTGTTGGTTGAACATGAAGATTATATATACTGGTATTTGATTAACCACCCTCTTTTGGATACAAGCATGAATATCAAAAAACTAATTGCTACTGTAGTGTTTGTATTAAGTGCTTGGATGATTGCTGGAGCTGTGCACGCTCAGACTAATTACGATTTCACTGCTACCTTTTTTGGAGTAACTCTTACTGGAACGGTCACGAGTACTGGAGCTGACCCTAGCTTACCCTTTACCTCCATCAGTAATTTGGTTTCTGGCGGTACACCCATTACTTTCCCCATCTTTCCTATCAATGGCGTTTATGGTTATGCAAACCAGTCTGCTGGCGGTGCCAATAATGCAAGTGTGCAATTCATTATTGACGTTCACTCAGAATTTGGTTTTTATGAAACTTTTTATGGCACTAACACGCTTGGTTTGCTAACTGGCGGCAATGGTTTTCTTGCTGTGTACAGTTCGCTAGCATTAGCGCAAGTTAATAACCCTGCTGACGCATCCTTTTCCCCCCCTATTGATAGTTTTAGCATTACGCTTAGCCCAGTAGCACCTGAAATGAACGCCTCACTCATTCCCCAAGTAGGGCTGCTATTAGGATGCTTGTTCTTCTTGTTTGGTCATAAAAAAGAAAATACAGAACAGATGACTACGGCCTAAGTTGCCCAGCATTTGTAGTTCTCAAGCCACCTTCGGGTGGTTTTTGCTTTTGAGTGAGAGTCTCTTATGGGTCGAGAAGAGGCAAATTAACCAAATTCACTCAAGTGGCATAAATCAGCAAGTAAACGATCTTTAAGTGCAGCATATTGCTTATATATGACATGCATACTCATCATCAATAGTCTCATTTATAAGATGATCAGCTATTCTTTTATACTGAGTAAAACCACTCGGCTAGCCCCACCATCATTTCTTGCTTGAAATTTCGTAATGACTACATCGCAATCTGAAAGTCTATGCCCTAGTAAGGGTATATATTTTTCTATTCAACCCAATATCTATTGGTCAGACAGTTTCCAAAGATGGTTATGTTTCGATAGAACACTCATCGATCAAATTTTGAATGACGATACTTTTAGAGTCCATGATTTCGACATTGATCAATTGACGAGTCGATTTAATTTAGATCTAAAAATTTCATCTAAGATTCTGAAACTTTTCCCCCTTGCCCATGAAGGAGATATTCATCAAGAACTCAGAAAAAAATTTACTATTGAAATTAATAAAAATCAAAAAAATGCTCTAGAAGTATTTAAAACTGAGATTCAATTAGTTGTTCAGAAAATTAAAAATGATTGTGTAAATAAAGAAATTGACCTCATTGATTTAATTCATACTGCGATAAAAAAATCAAATGCTGTCATTGCAGGAATGCCTCAACTATCTAATTTAAATTTTTCCGATTTGAGTCGAGTTTTAGATGACAAAACATCAATTAAAAAAAGAGTAGAAATTAATAACTATCTCGAAGAAGTTCTTGATGAAATGTCTTCCAAGATGCCGTATGAAGACAAGATATTTCATCTTGCGTTATTAGCGGTTGGATCAAGTTCACTATTAGGTTCACTCTCAGACTCTTTATTGCTAACATTGAGATGTACCCCGAAAGGCAAGTTTACCAACCTATCATTCGATTTTGATTTGCCTGCCTCTGGAGTATCACTATTAGAAAGAGTCGCATCTAAAGATATAGTCATTTCAAATGTAACAATATTAAAAGATCAGAAAATTCAACTTTACATAGAGTCATCAGGTTATCAAACTAATCCAATGCCCCAATACTCAACTACTTACTTTGCCGCACCCACAAGACATGTCTGCCCAGGAATGAAATATAGTTTAGATATGTGGCGTATTTTTAGTGAAGCAATTTCCTCATTAGATGTCAGTTATGAGTTGATTGATTTCAATTACAGAAATGGAGATAGCGTCTTTAACTTCCCAACTTCCATAAGAGTAAAAATTGACTAATCCAACCGTTAATGTCATTTGCAACATCCTCAGTGAGTTTGTTGATCAATCTCAAGAGATCAATGGGTCAACAAAAATTTCAGACATTAAATTAGACAGTCTTGATGTATTTGAATTTCAAATGAAGTTAGATGATGTC
>CAIYZI010000289.1 GCA_903930665.1 uncultured beta proteobacterium | reverse complement strand
ATTCCAAAAATTTCGATGTCATTGTTATTGGTGGCGTTCACGCAGGGACCGAAGCCGCCCTTGCTGCCGCTCGTATGGGTTGCGACACCCTCTTAATTACTCACAGCATTGAGAATTTGGGGGCTATGAGCTGCAATCCTTCTATTGGTGGAATTGGTAAAGGCCATCTAGTCAAAGAAATTGATGCCATGGGTGGCGCGATGGCCGCAGCTACCGATGAGGCTGGGATTCAGTTTCGAATCCTCAACTCAAGCAAAGGCCCTGCTGTTCGTGCAACGCGTGCCCAGGGCGATCGAATTTTATATAAAGCGGCCATTAGGCGCCGACTAGAGAATCAAAAAAATCTCAGTCTGTTTCAGGCGTCTGTAGAAGATCTACTGGTCATTGGTGATGAGGTTCAAGGCGTTGTTACTCAAATGGGTTTGGAGTTTAGAGCTAAAAAGGTAGTTTTAACCGCTGGAACCTTCTTGGATGGAAAAATTCACGTAGGTTTAAATAATTATGCTGGGGGGCGTGCTGGTGATCCTGCTGCTGCCTCGCTTTCAGCAAGATTAAAAGAATTAAAACTGCCCCAGGGTAGATTAAAAACTGGAACACCGCCCAGGATAGATGGGCGAACAATAGATTTTTCGGTAATGTTAGAGCAACCCGGTGATTTGGATCCTGTTCCTGTATTTTCTTATCTAGGTAGACCTGAGCAACATCCCAAGCAAGTCCCTTGTTGGATTTCTCATACAAACGAAAAGACCCATGACATTATTCGAGGGGGTTTAGATCGCTCCCCTATGTATACAGGTGTTATTGAAGGTGTTGGACCGCGCTATTGCCCCTCTATCGAGGACAAAATTCACCGTTTTGCCTCCAGAAATAGCCATCAAATCTTTTTGGAGCCAGAAGGCTTAACTACAAACGAGTTTTACCCTAACGGTATCTCCACAAGCCTACCCTTTGATGTTCAATGGGACTTGGTTCGGAGTATTCGCGGTATGGAGTCTGCAGTTATTGTTCGTCCGGGTTACGCGATCGAATATAATTTTTTCGATCCTCGTCAATTACGTCACAGCCTAGAGACCAAAGCAATAAGCGGTTTGTATTTCGCTGGACAAATAAATGGTACAACTGGTTACGAAGAAGCTGCTGCTCAAGGTATGTTGGCGGGAATAAATGCTGGATTGGCTGCCCGAGGTTTAGACCCTTGGTTGCCAAAGCGTAGCGAATCCTATATTGGGGTGTTGGTTGACGATTTAATTACCCTCGGCGTACAAGAGCCGTATAGGATGTTTACTAGTCGCGCTGAATACCGACTAAGCTTACGTGAAGATAATGCAGATATGCGCTTAACTTCAATTGGTCGTGATTTGGGATTAGTTGATGATTACCGTTGGAATGTATTTTGTAGAAAACAAGAAGCTGTTTCACGTGAAACATCTCGCCTTAAAGATATTTGGGTAAGCCCCAAGCATGAGGTTGCTAATCTTGTGTCTGAGCTTTTAGGTCAAGACCTGTCACATGAATGCAGTTTGGCTGAGCTTATAAAGCGCCCTAATATTACCTATGAGGCCATTATCAATATAGGTAATGGCTTATGGGCCCCTGAATGCCTAGATGAGGACTTGGGCCTGGTCCAACAAATTGGTGACCAGGTTGAAATTTCCATTAAATATCAAGGATATATCGATCGCCAGGCGATAGAAATTGCTCGACAGGAGCATAACGAGAGTTTTCCTTTGTCTGACGCTTTGGATTATTCTGATGTGGTCGGGTTATCCAAAGAAGTTCAGCAAAAATTAAATTTACATAAACCAGCAACACTGGGTCAAGCAGGAAGAATCTCTGGGGTTACACCAGCAGCACTCTCATTATTGCTGGTGCATTTGAAAAAAGGCTTGGGGCGAACTCAGGGGTTGATGTGAGTGCTAGTTTGCTTGCTCTTGGCGCGCAGGAATTGGGTTTGGAGTTAAGTCCAGAAAATCTGACTAATTTAGAGCTTTTTATGCATGAAATGGCCCGTTGGAATCAGGTTCACAATTTGACAGCCATTGAGGATGGGGGGGATTCAGTGCGTTTGCATCTCATTGATTCCATTGCAATTTTACCAATCATGAGGCAGTTTTTAAAAGGTGCCACCCCTAAAATTGCAGACCTTGGTTCAGGAGGTGGTTTACCAGCTGTTCCTATTGCGATTTTGCAGCCGTATTGGCAACTAACTTTAATAGAGGCTATTCGCAAAAAGACCGCATTTCTGCAGCATGTAAGGGGAAGGCTCAAGCTTCAGAATATTGAGGTGTTAAGTGCACGCGTTGAGAATGCTGCAATGCAGCATTCGGGTCAATTTGATGGTGTTATTTCTCGTGCATTTACTAATTTAGCTCGGTTTTTAGATCTTTCATTGCCCTTTTTAAAGCCGGATGGCTTAGTCTTCGCAATGAAAGCAAGACGTGCGGATGAAGAGCTTGAGGATGTTTGCATGGACCGTTGGCGTTTGGTTGCTGATGAGCCGGTTTATATACCTAACCTTGCGGCAGAAAGACGGCTCTTGGTGTTTGCGCCCGTGAGAAAATCACCCTCCCACCCTATAAGTAAAACAACATCGTAGCCATGGCAAAAATATTCTGCATTGCAAATCAAAAAGGCGGTGTTGGTAAAACAACTACCGCAATTAATTTAGCGGCTGGTTTGGCTGGACATCAGCAACGGGTTCTATTGGTTGATCTTGATCCACAAGGCAATGCAACCATGGGGTCGGGCATTGAAAAAGCGGAGTTAAGCGCCAATGTCTACCAAGTCTTGCTTGGACTTGCTACAGTCAAAGAGTGTGTCAAAACATGTGAAAGCTCGGGTTTTGATGTGTTGCCTGCAAACCGGGATTTAGCGGGGGCTGAAATTGAGTTAGTAGACTTCGATTCGCGAGAGCAAAAGCTCAAAGAAGCATTGGCGCTTGTTGCTGATGATTACGACTTTATTTTGATTGATTGTCCCCCCGCACTTTCTCTTTTAACTTTGAATGGTTTATGTGCTGCAAATGGGGTGAT
>CAIYZI010000288.1 GCA_903930665.1 uncultured beta proteobacterium | reverse complement strand
AGGCCATTCTTTAAAGCGCCAGACTGGCATATTGCATGATGAAATAAAAATCTGGACAAACGTCCATTTCCATCCATAAATGGGTGAATGAAAACAAACCCGAATGAAATAATCGCAGCTGCAACCAAGGGGTCTATCTGCTTTGGCGAGGCATTAGCAAAATCTACCAAACCCTTCATCAAGTCATTAACAATTTCAGGTGGTGGTGGAATATACGTTACGCCAGCAGCACCACGTAACGGACTACTTAACCAATTCTGCTCATGCCGATAATGAACGGCCCTATCTAATGGGTTTGTAATGGCAGTGTTTTGCAATCCAACCAAGTATTCTTCATTCAATTGAGGAGTCAGATGTGCTTTTTTAAGCAACTCTACAAATGCTTCTGCTTTAGTTGCACTTGGTGTTTCATGCTCAATCTCAAAAGAACTTTTGGTCTCGCTTAAATAAGCCCATGACATTGCCCTATCGGACGCGGCTCCACCAAGTTGCGATAGAAATTCATTTGCCTTCTGGAGGATGTTGGATTCAAGCAAGCTATTAATACGTGCGGTTCGCTCAACAGTTACGCAGTAATCCAAAGAACCCAATCCATTGAAATGAACCCGCCATTTAGCATTGCGTATGCTTGGACCGGTAATGTATTTTTTTGGGTCAAATAAATTGACCATCGGCCCTGTAATTACTGGCGCGCCCTTTAACTCTTGCCTATTAAAGGCTTCCCACAAAAAACATGCTGTGCGTATATAAACGCCTGTTGGCGATTCACTAATGGCAGCCAGCATCTCTTGGGCCGGGATTTTTCTTAAGGCCTGCGATAGCAGCTGAAGATTAACCCCTTCATGCTTTAGTGCAAACAAAAGGTGGCTTAGTGGGCGATCATCTTTAGGGGCTACCTTTGCCGGTATCAACAATGCGCCCTGAGTGGGCGTTACACTGGTTACCGAGGCAAGGCGTGCGGGTACCAGAGGATCAAAAGCACTGAGATCTAACTGACTTTTTACTCGTGAGTAGCCTATTTCACTCATATTTCCCTCAAGCTCCGCTTTTTCGTTCGAATGGTTATTTTCCCATACCTTTTCTTACACATATACACTATTTCTTACGATTACACATATTTACATACTTTTTCTTACATATTTCAATAGACTCCTACATTTTTAAACATATCCTCACCTTTTCCTACGAAATAGCGGTTCGAATGTTTTTTGCTAACTAGCTTCAAAAACTAAATTCACTTGGAATAGGCAGACTTATTGACAGTAACCGCGATTATTAGCATTTTTATTGACATTCCAGACTCATTCAGCTAGAAATATGCAGCTTTATTGACATGCCACCAACTAGAGGTGACATGTCATCAACGCCTTAAATGCCCATATTTCCTAGATGCTGAGCAATCCGGCCCATTGGATTGCCTGCGCTAGTCAATAGCGCCCCCAATGTTGAAGTTCGCGCCCGAATAGGTTGAGGGCTATGGGTTGCTATAGGCTTGATGCCTCCAAAACTTGGCTCCGGCCTTCCTATTGCTTCATAAATGGACTCAATCATGGTCTGCCACTGCTCTGGCTGGTTGTTCTGCACGAAGACTTGCATGTAGAACGGGTCTGACATGTATTTGTTAAAGCAGATCGCCTTATCAATGTGATCGATTTCATCTGAACGGGTATTCAAAAACTTGAGCATCTGCAGCTTTGCTTCAGAGACTAATTCGGAAGGCTTTTTTTGACTATCGGCAATGTTCATCACATTGCCTACAAGTTTGCCCTCTATTTCATATTTACGAACTGCATCTTGAAGTGTAGCCACCGTAGATTGCAAACCTACAACCTGCTTTTCTAGATCACGTTTTTCATTGATTACTTTCTGAATACGTTCACACCCTCGCTTTGATTTGATGCCACCAGAGGTTTCCGTATTTACGCTCGGGTCAGCATCGGGACTCGAACCCGTGGGTCCAGGGTTCAAAGCCCGCTTAATTAGATCTTGCGCTGTCTCAGCTTGAATCTCGGCTTTCGGTAGGGTATCGACGGTAATACCAGCGCTCTCCTGCTCTTGGCGGGGAGTAAGGCTCACGCAGCCATTCAGTTGCGCCTTCCACCATGGTGTACACGCGCTGAGTAGTTCTATCCCATATCTCTAGAACTGCAATTTGCTGATCATCGCTAACGGGTCCAGCATCTAACTGCATTGAGGCTAGTCGTTTAGCTTTCTTATGGGATGACTCGTCCTGACCCAGTTGGTAAATTTTGACATTGGCTAAGTTCTTTTTGTAGAGCGCTTCTGCTTGGCCGCGCTTCATCGGGATAATTTGGCAAATCCAATCCGCATCGGTGTAATCCCAGAACTCACAGATTGAGGGATCGATGAGGAGGTTTTCTGTAAGGACTCGATCAATTACCAACCCTTCGACCGACTGAACTTCCGATTGCTCTTGCAGAGACTCAATGAGTTCTTCCAACTCCGCCCTCTTAGCACCATGATGATGAGCTTGATCATTGTCATGCAGATCTTTTTCTAGCTCATGAATGGCTAAGAGGTTTTCTTGGGCATCGTTAATTCGACCCTGGATATATGAATCTTTGCTCGGGTCTCGCTGATACATTACTTTGAGAATTCCGAAGCTAGAGGTGAGCGCCGCCTTTACAGTCGACTTAGCTCGATTCTTTAACTGGGCATGTTCTAGCGCTCTATTGGTGACTTTTTCTAAAGTTTTGCAGAAAAGCTTGATATCCGTGCCCGAGTGGGTGGGTGTTGTTGATATCTCGGGGTTACGGGCGTAGACATTGGGAAGTACCGCAGAGATAGTGCCATGTATAAGGTTGGTTCTTAGGCTGTAGAAGTCTTTACCAGTAGGATCGGCATTCCAATTAAAGCCTGCTACTGTATTGCGATTGTGTCTTGCGCGTTTATGGAATGTTGCCCAATGAGCACGCGCATGAGTGATGCGGGCGGTCCATTTTTTCTGGAGGGCTTGAGAATTTTTCGGCACATGCCATTTGTACCCCCAACATATCTTGCCGAAGAATTTTTCTTGGATTTAAGTTTCTAATGCGGCAAAACGCTCCGACAAAAATACCTATCGTCCTAATTTATCGGCGCTTAGGTACCAAACATTCTTTTGGGCATTCTTGCAGAAAACAGGGCAACTTTGCCATGCACTTGCACCTCTACTTCCAAGAATCGATCTCTTAAAGCCGCCTCAAGATCTACCCGTGAATCGTGCCGATTATCAAAGATGCCTTTCTTGTTATAAAGCCCTATCAAGCGAGAGCCAAGCCAATTGTGGTTAGTCTCCTCCCCTAAAATGGTTGCCCCATAAATGACGCCATTAGGCGCAAGGTGATGCAATAAAAAGTCTAGGGTAGCCTTCATTTTTTCTGACATAGCACCCGGCAAACAGTGAAGCAAGTAAAAAAGTGAGATTGAATCAAACATACGGCCTTCTAATTGATTACCAGGATTCAAAATATCCTCGCGTACCAAGCAAGGATTGAGCGATGATATGCGGTCGCGTGCCATTTTTAGACTATTGCCATTTAAGTCAAGCAAGGTAATTTCTTGATCATGAGGCAGCGCAGAGCGAGCAAGGTAATAACCAGTTCCCACTCCAATATCCAAGTGACTTCTTCGCAAATATTTTTGGAAAAAGGGCAGCAATACCGATTTAGTGGGGCATTGCCAAGCAAAGCGATTGGAAATTGTCAGCACCCACCAGTCATACAATCTTAATATCGCCAAAGAATATATGTAAGCCCCAGAAACAGTATTAAATTTTGGGGTTTTACTCATGTAATTTGCCTTTGGGATATTAATGGACTTGAAAATTTTTGGGTGAATCATAGGTAAGGCTTGCGATAGGAGTCAAACTCACTTTATTAGCAATGAAAAAAGTTCGTCCATTAAATCGCTTTAAATACTTATTAATACCTGTTGGTGCACCAAGTCACCACCCAAATTGTCTCAGCCTTTTCCCTGCTATCAGGGAAATTTTATTTACTTCCGCACATTTTGCCGATCAATCAGCACAAAACCCTTATTGGTCAAGGGTTTAAGAGGGGTTCTGGATCAAACCTTTAATTAATGGCAGGAGAAATTTTTTCGCCTAACTCGGATTTTATCTTTTTAAACAGGGATGCCCCAACGCATTTCTTTATGCTTGATTGATACATTCGTAGAAGTTTGCCAGACCAGGGAATACAAAGAGCCTCCACCCTACAATACTATTGATGAATTTTCACGAATATCAACAATACGATGACTTAGGCTTGTCGGACCTGGCTGCCAAGCGTAAGGTAAGCCCGCAAGAGCTCTTAGACATACATTTGCCCACACCATCAAAATGGCAGATAAATCAAGCAACACCATCAGAGGTGCTACAAATTTAAGAGGTAAGAATTGGGCCAAAATTGGTACAACAATGATCGCTGAACCAAATCCACTAATTCCAAAGGCGACATATCCAGCAAAAACTACCAGTGGCGCAATCAAATATACCCAGGCAGAAAATTCCATATGGCCCTAGCCCCTTTGTTATGACTTAATTTGCGTGATTTGATTCTTCTCGCCGACCAAAACTATCGTTGGCTTATGGTTGGGCACTTCGCTTTGATCAATCTGGCCATAAGTACAAATAATGAGATGGTCACCGACATGAGCTCTTCTTGCCGCTGCGCCATTTAACGAAATGATTCCTGAGCCTTTTGGCGCCTTGATAATATAGGTGGAAAAGCGCTCACCATTATTGATGTTGTATAGCTCAATTTTCTCAAACTCATGCATTTTGGCGGCTTCAAGTAAATCTTCGTCAATCCCGCAAGAGCCTTCGTAGTGAAGGTCCGATTCAGTAACGGTGACGCGATGCAGTTTTGCTAACAGCATGATTTTATTCAATGTGCTCTCCAGTGTGATTTGATATTGGCCCAGATTCTATGGTTATAAAGCTACGCTTTAGCATTTAGAATACATAAAAACGCCAAATGTATGATTAACTCGATGTAATGATTTGCGCCACCATCTGCGCTGTTGCCGCCGATAAAGTCCAGCCTAAATGACCATGGCCTGTGTTGTAAAACACATTGGGTTTTGAGCCACATCCAATCTTTGGCATGAGATTGGGCATCATGGGTCGCAATCCAGCCCATGGCACTACGGATCTGGTACTAACATTCGGAAAGCATTGCTCTACCCAATCAACTAATGGCTTAATGCGGTCAGCCCGGATATCTTTATTAAAGCCATTAAATTCTGCCGTGCCAGCCACCCTAAAGCGATCAACCCCTAGGCGGCTGGTCACGAGCTTAGTCTCATCATCCAATAGGCTGACCGTTGGTGCTCCCGCTTGGCTTTGCGCATCTACAAGGTTGACCGTAATCGAATAGCCTTTGACGGGGTAGATGTTCACTAGGTCACCGAGCTGCGCGGCCAATTGCCTGCTAGCGACACCCGCACAAATAACCACCTTGTCAAAACTGGCCACATGAGAGCGCCCCGCCTGATCTAAAGTAATGTGAACTAGTTTGCCGTCTGAAGTGATTTTTTCTACCGATTGCTCATAGAGTGTTTTAACGCCAAGCTTTTCAATAACAAGTGATAAGCCATGGGTAAATTTATGAATATCACCTGTAGAGTCACTCTCGGTAAAGTAGCCGCCATAATACTTGCCTGCCAGAGCGGGCTCGATGGCACGCATCTCGTCAAGGGTGACGGCTCTGCGATTAAGGCCGCCTTTGGCTAATAATTTGGAGACTTTGCCCGCATGGGTAAAGCTCGCTTTATCACGGTAGATGTGCAAAATTCCTTCTTGCTTTAAATCAAAATCAATACCCTCCTCTTGCGCCCAGGAGAATAAATACTGCCTGGCAGCAATCGCCATTCTGGCAGTTTCGATGGTATTTTTTTCGTAATGAGGAATGCTCGCAATAAACTGCGCAAACCAAGACAGCTTATGCCAAGTGGGTGCTGGATTGATCAGGAGCGGCGCATCATTTTTGAGCATCCATTTCATTCCTTTGATTAGGGTAGACCAATGGGTCCATACCTCGGCATTAGAGGCTGACAGTTGCCCGCCATTAGCAAATGAAGTCTCCATGCTAGCGTAGCGATGACGCTCAATCACCGTTACATTAAATCCTTGTTTAGCTAAAGCGTAGGCTGTCGTAATGCCAGTAATGCCACCGCCAATAATTGCAATGGTTTTCATGCAAGATCCTTAAGACGTCAAAAGGGTTAGGCTATCTAGCTAACAAGCGAGATAAGCCCCCTCTGTCTTGGACCTGAGAGATTCACGCATGCCACTGATGGCAAGACGCTTGCTCCTTCGGTATATTTAGCTGACGAAAAAAGCCAATAACTCTTCAGAGTAATGCAACATAGCATCGGTTCATTTGCCTGAGAGTTTCCGGGGCGGTTGCTCCTTCGGCGTTGTCAGTAGAAATCAGCATTCTCAACAATCTCTCCCGATGCTACGAGAAAGATCTTAACCGATTTTTTCTACACCCCGATAGATTGGGGCACAATGTCTGCCAATGGTTTCAAACCCGCAGCCATGCGTAGCGCATTGCATTTGGGGTTGACAATCCCATGCTCATCTTACCCCCTCCTCTGGTACCTTCTAGCAATACCTCATAAACAGGGCATGTCAGAAACATGGTCTGACTACCGGGCAGTGGTGCCCAGATGGTTTTCATTGGTTTTGTTTAATTCACTAGTGTTTTGCTTGGGCGGCTTGCTCCCACTCATCTATGCTCATGGCACCAGGCACCACTAAGACCCCACTTTGTAGGGGTGCACCATCTTTACCGGTGTGCTCAATAGCAGATAAGCGTGGATGCACATAGGGCGCAGCATGTCTGGCAATGGTGGCAGCCATATTCAGCAGCTTGATGCGGTTCTCAGTGATCATGGTGTCATGACCATCATCATGTTCACTAGCCTTATTACCATGGTCATGATGCTTATTAATTTCGCGACTGCAATTATCCGCCTCCTTGTAAAGCGCCATCATGGTGCTCATCATCACTTCCAGCGGAGTAATGCCTTTGGCGGCAGCTACCTCTGCGATCTCGCGAGTACGCTTGGTTAGACTGCCTTCCTTGCGGCCAGCTCCAGGCCTTGCCCCACCCTTAGCTTTGCTTGGTGCCGGTTTCTTTGATTTCTTTTGATTGTTTTCAATCATGAGGTTTTGATCAACCGTAAAAGATGGGGCTGCAATGCTACTGAATCCCCAATAGGCTCATCAAACTCAATGATGATTCTTTGGAATAGGTCTTGCCGGCTTTGGGCTCCACGATGCTTTACGACGGTGCCTATGCGCCCACTTGGAGTCTTCACCTTTGATCCAATGGGGAAGTCTTCCATGTCTAGACGATCAATGACACCCGCAATGGCTTGATTAGCTTGCATTGGATGCCTCCTGACGTTTACGTAGTTCAGCAAAGATTCGGGTTTTGAAGGAGTCGTAGTTTTCCGCTCCTTGGGCTCTCATGCCAATCTCCCTGCCTTTAGTGTCTATGCCATCATTGGTTTTTCACCAGGCGTCTTCGTCTGCGCTGGCGGACTCCGCTTTCTTACGCGCCCCTTTGAGTATGGCCAAAACGTAGCCTGCATTGATGGGGGTTGGGTTTGAGACTTTCATTCGGGTTTCCTTTGCTGTGGCGATGGCCTCTGCCACCTCAGCCTCCGTTACCCCGAGATTGACGATATCTCGTATGCGGTAGTCGTCTACGGCTATAGCTCTGCCCTCCTTGCTGATCATGGCTGCAAAGCTTTTATATTTTTTGATACGCCCCTGAAAGACTTTTTCTTCTTCGGATAGCATTGCCGCCTCTTGGGGAATTTTTTCCTTTTCACCCCCATTGTTTTGTTTGCCTGGTGT
>CAIYZI010000287.1 GCA_903930665.1 uncultured beta proteobacterium | reverse complement strand
TTGCCAAAAACAGCATTAACTACCGGAATACTTGTTTCAGGCACCCAAGGGTCTGGAAAATCACTAGCAATTCATGACCTAATGACCCAAGTTTTCAGTCAAAAGAAAAAAGCCGTCATTTACGATCCTACGGGGGAATTCTATCGAGCCTATTTTAGGCCTGGAAAAGATTTTTTCTTTAATCCCGCTTTTGAAGGTTCTGTACCGTGGTCTATATTTTCTGAGCTTCGCTACAGTTATGATGCAGATACCTTAGCACAGGCTTTTTTGCCACCCAAGCCAACTAATCAAAGTGGTCCCAATGGATTTTTTGAGGACGCAGCCAGAGCCTTGTTCTCTGTGATATTGCTACGTCTAACCAAGATGGGAAGCGTAAACACATCAGATATTGCCGATGCATTTTTAAATCTCTCTGAAGAAGAGATGAAGCATCTTGTAAAAAATTCCATTGCCAATTCTTCTATAGATAGCAAGGCACAGGGAATGCGCGCTGGGGTGATTAGCTCTATTGCAATTTACTTAAATGGTATTGCTTCGGTTGGGAAGGGAAGTTGGTCTATTACCGATTTCTTGAATGCTGATGAAGATGCTCGTTTTTTTATATATGGAACCGATGATACAAAGGCGATGTTTACCCCTTTGTATCGATTATTAATCGCCATCTCTTTTGCCATGATCGCCTCAAAGCAAGAAGTGGTTCATGGCGAAGCTAAATATTGGTTCTTCTTAGACGAGCTACATACTCTTGGGGATATAAAGCTAGATGAGCACTTGGCCACCCTTCGTAAATTTGGAGTTGCTATCGTTGCGGGTATTCAATCTGAAAGTCAATTGACCACCACAATGGGAGAGGGTAGGGCTGATACGGCAATGAACTGCTTTAACACGCTTTTGCAGCTTCGCGCGAACGAGACAGGTATGTCTGAGAAAGCCTCAAAGCGACTTGGTAAGGCCCAATACATAAGTGTTGCAACCAATATGGCTTTAGGTGTTACAAAAGTTCGCGATGGTGTCGGCGTGTCATCTAGCAAAGAAAAAGATGACATTGTGATGGACAGTGAGATTGCCAAGTTACCCGATTGCCAAGGCTATATTAAATTACCGGGCAGCTTTCCGGTGGCAGAAATTGATTACTCAGGATGGTTGAAGAAATCTATATTTGGCTCTAAATATATAGATCGATTTAAGGAGGTTATTTCCAGTCCGGCGCGCGATAGGTCGTTCGTTGTAGATAACAAGCGCTTCATGACTGCCACCCAAGGTTATGACATGAGGGAAGCAATCAAAACTGAAATGGCTAGCGATCCAGAGAAAACAGAGCAAGACTTGCCGTTGCTAGATGATTTACCCCCTATCGAAGCATATGCAGATGATTCTAGCGATAGTGGCGGAAAACTATTTTTTAGAGCATAAGGACATTTCATGAAAAAAACCTACTCTTTATGGATCTGGGTCATCATTCCTCTAATTTTAATTGCCTGTTTATTCTTAAATGAAATGAGAGATTGGGCTAAAGACAGTTTTTTAGAGTTCACCTCCGGCAGTGTGGCCACAATTAACGACGAACAAACTAACCTTATCACCGGATTCGAGGTAGAGCCAGAGCAAAATAATCCCAGGTTAATCCAAGTTAAGGATTTAAAGTTAGTTGGTTTAAACAACCATCAACTATCAATCAGTTTTGACTTAATAAATGCAGGCATTTTTAATCAGTATCCTGCACTAAAAATAATTTCATTCGATCGCGACCATCAAGCTTTAGGGCAAACTATATTTGCCAGTGGTGACTATATTCACGGCACAAAGTTTAGATCTGAGGTGATCAATCTCCGATTTAGTTTTCCAGCTGGCGCAACTAGTATTGAAGTTAGTCCCTTCTACCAAATGTAGGAAAAATCCATGATTTCCTTTAAGGCAATACAAGGCAACGTCCAGGGAGCGGTTACTTATCATGATAAGGCATTCGCAGCCGATGGGCCTGTTAAAGGTACCGATAATTATTACACCAACGAAAAGGCTGGAGCTCAATGGCGTGGCAATGGAGCTGTTCTACTGGGCATTAATGGACAATCGGTCTCACGGGAAGATTTTGCAAAAGCGCTAAACGGCGAAATTGCTAACCCCGTTACTGGGGAGATCCAAAATTTAGGTTTAAATGCACCTGGGAAGGGGCGAAGAAATGGGTATGACTTTACTATAGCCCCACCTAAAAGCGTATCGATCGCCGCTTTGGTTGGGGGAGATGAGCGCATTGTTAATGCCCATCTGAAAGCAAATGAATCGGCCATGCAATGGATGGAAAAACATGGATCGCTAGTAAGAATTAAGCAGCAGGGTGAAGTAAGTAAAAAAATAACTGGAAACTTGCTTTGGGCAACAGTGCTTCATCAAACCAATCGGGATAACTGGCCTCAATTACATAGCCATAATGTTGTTGCTGCATTAACTTACGACAAGGAGTCAGATAAATGGAGAAGCTTAACCAACGACTCTTTGCTCAAAATTCGCAAAACTGGAGACCTTGTTTATCTAAATGAGTTAGCTAGGGAATTAAAATCGCTTGGATTTGAGCTTACCTATGACCATAAAGGCTCATTCGAGATTAATGGTTTTACAAGGGAGCAAATAGAAGGTTTTAGCACCAGGCGTATAGATATATTAGAAAAAATTAAACACTGGGGCATAGATCCAAGCGAAGCGAACTATCAAACACGTCAAAATGCTACGCTAACAACTCGCAACGCAAAGCATGACCAGCCTCGAACAGTTCTGGAACAGGCATGGAAAGAGCGCGCACAAGAGGTCGGGATAGACTTTGAGAAAATTCCTGGTTATGTCGCGCCAAACGTATCTGATTTAAAAGTGAGTGATCAACGTCACACCCATCAAAAAAACAATCCATTTGTTAGTAGTGAAAATAGGGAAATCGATCGCCGGGAAGCGCTGCGCTCGGTTGGTTGGGCTATCGCAGACTTTGAGCGAGAACAAAGTTTTTCTCGCGTGGATTTGGAAAATGTGACCCTTGATTTTGTGCGCGGTAGCGTTAGTGTTGCCGATATTTCCTGGGCTGTTGATGAGTATTTAAAAAACGGAACGCTTCTTGTACGAGAGGGAGCTGAACCTGGGATTTTGACCACGTCCAGTGGATTATTTGTCGAAAAAAGCTTAATTGAGAGAATTCAATCAGGTAAAGATGTTGGAAATACGGTTTTAACAAATGAGGTTGAATTTAATGCCGCCTTATCGATCTTCGAAGCTCGTAAAACTGCAGAACTTGGCAAGCCCTTTAATCTAACAAACGAACAGGTTAACGCCGCCAAAAATGCGCTCCTTCATTCAGATACATACCAAGGAATTCAGGGCTCAGCTGGTACTGGTAAAACATCAGCATTGGAGTTTATTAAGGAGGTGGCAGAGGAAAAAGGCTGGAATGTTCTTGGCATGGCAACATCTTCGAATGCGGCAAAAGCGCTTGGCCATAGCAGCGGGATCAAGAGTCAGACAGTCGCCGCATTTTTATATGACAAAGAAAACTCCAAAAAATTACTTACGGCTGAATTAAATAAATTAAAGGCCGAAATAAATGCAATTGATGCACAAGTTAAGCCAGAAAATCCGGCAGTGGAAGTACATAAGTTAAATATTAAAAATAATGATCTAGATCTAGGATCACATTACTATGTATTTGACAATGCTAGAGGAGAAGTTTACCGATCGCCAAATAATATTGCCAATCAAGTGGGCTATTGGTTAAAAAATGTGGGGCAGTATACGGCGCAACAGTCTGTTGAGCGCCAGAGCAATGCAACTAACTTAAGAGATAATTTAATTGCTTCTGGCCTTAACCAATCAGCATTGGTCGCCGAACGAATCAGTAATAAATTAATTAGCTACGAACGCGTTATTACGGCTGAAGCAATAGCGGCTAGGTCAACCTTAATCATGAGCCAACAAGACGTTAAGGCGACATTAAATAGAGAGTATAGCGTTAAGGAAGCAGAACTTAAAAATCTGGAGCGCTTTGGAAATATCGAGGGAAAGAAAACGCTTTTAGTAATGGATGAGGCATCCTTAACGGGAATTCACGATACAGAAAAAATATCACGAATAGCAAATGAAATTGAAGCTCGCGTTATATTCCAAGGTGATACAAAGCAAATGAATTCAGTAGCTGCAGGCCGGGCATTTTTACAGGCGCAGCAAGCCGGACTGAAAGTATCAGTTCTTGAAGAAACTAAGCGGTTTGACAGGGCCACTCAAAGCACAAAAAAGGCCATTGATTTAATGGGAAGTCGAGATTATTCAGGGGCTATTGCGACCCTTGACAGAACTGAAGTCACTCAACCCGATTTAGCTAAAACAGTTGCAGAATCCTACATGAAAAATTTAACTGAGTTAAAGGCGAAAGGGGTGAATGATCCATCAATTAGTGTAGTGACGCTTACCAACGCCGACCGGAAATCAATTAATGAAGAGATTCACAATATTCTCCAAAAAAACGGTCAGATTGATAGGATCTCCTTTTCAAAAGACCATTTGGATGATCCTAAATTAACCAAAGGTAAACAGCGCTATAGCAGCATGTTGGAATCTTATGGGGTTAATGCCGTGATTTTCAGAAAAGCGTATCGAGAAATCGGCGTTAAAAATGGCGATGAACTTGCCATTTTTAAATTTGACGTTAACAAGAATCGTATCTATGCAAAGAATGCCAGCGGGAAAGAGATTATATTTAATCCAATGCAGCAAGACTTCTTCACTCCTAGAAAGATTGAGCAGCGCGAATATAGCAAGGGAGATCTGGTTGAAGCCCGGGATAACATACGCTTTGATAGCAAAATTGAACGTGTAACAAATGGAACCCGCGGACAAATAACCGAAATTTCAAAAGAAGGCGCGACAATTGAGTGGCAAGAGTCTGGAAAGACTCGATCAACCTCCCTGAATAACGAGGAACTTCGTAAAATTGACTTGGCTTATGCGCGAACCGTATTTAAAGAGCAAAGCGCTACAACAGATAGAGAAATTATTGCTATTAGCGAGATGGGCGCAAAGATAGTTAATCAGCAATCGAG
>CAIYZI010000286.1 GCA_903930665.1 uncultured beta proteobacterium | reverse complement strand
TTTTGACATTGCAGCTGTACTTCAGCGGTGGTGTGACCAATCCTTTTGTTTTCTTGTACCTCATGCAAATTGTCTTAAGTACGATTCTGCTCACCTTCCAAGCCGCTTTAGGAATTCTGGCCATTTCTATTGTCTGTGTAGCGGGTCTGGTGTTATTTTCAATGCCGCTAGATATTCCCTTAAATCGCGATCTGGGTTTTTCGAGTTTGTATATACAAGGGACTTTAGTTTGTCTTATTCTCAATGCGATTTTGCTGGTGTTCTTTATGCATCGTATTAGCTCCAATTTGCATAATCGCGATAAAGAGATTAGCAAGATGAATTATCAAGCTGCGGAAGAGAGGCATATCATTCGCATGGCGCTTTTAGCCTCTGGAGCTGCGCATGAGCTCGGGACGCCGCTTGCGACTCTGTCAGTGATCTTGGGTGATTGGCGCCGTATGCCGGAAATCCAACATAACCTGGGCTTGCAAGAAGATATTTCAGAAATGCAAACACAATTACTGCGCTGCAAATCCATATTGACTGGGGTTTTACTCTCAGCTGGCGAGGCTAGGGGAGAGTCTTCTGTAAAAACCAGTATGAAAGCGTTTTTTGACTCTCTGGTTCAAGAGTGGAAATTGACGCGCCGTCTTTCTGAGTTTGCTTATGAAAATACTATTGATGAAGATGATGTCAGTGTTGTCTTAGATACCACCATCAAACAAATGTTATTCAATATATTGAATAATGCATTGGACGCCTCTCCGCATTGGTTGAAGCTTGAGGTATTGAAAGAGGATGATTTATTGAAATTAATTGTCACCGATGCCGGCCCAGGTTTTGCAAGCGATATCTTGAAGCAGCTCGGCGCTATGTATCAATCTACCAAAGGGCATTTAGGTGGAGGACTCGGACTTTTTTTGGTGATCAAGGTTGTTAATGAGCTAGGGGGTACTGTGAGTGCACAGAATTTACCTGCTGGCGGAGCGCAAGTTCTCGTGCAGATCCCGCTCGCATCTATTCAATTGGAGTAAAGGTATGGAAGTGAAACAAGATCGGCTGTTGATCATTGTTGAAGACGATGCCATCTTGTCGCGCACGCTCGGACGTTCTTTTGAGCGGCGTGGGTACAATGTTTTGCGAGCCTCTAACTTAGAGGATATGAATGTCTTACTTAATCAACACAAGCCAGATTATGCGGTAGTTGATTTAAAGTTAAACGATGATGCCTCAGGCTTAGATTGCGTTAAAAGACTCCACGCGCATCATGATGAAATGCTGATAGTCGTTTTAACTGGGTTTGCCAGTATTGGAACGGCTGTAGAGGCTATCAAGCTAGGCGCATGCCAATATTTGGCCAAACCTTCAAATACCGATGATATTGAGGCGGCATTTGGGCATATTGCTGGTCAAGATGTAAAGTTAACGGGTCGTCAAACAACCTCCATCAAAACTCTGAGGAATCAAAGAGGACTTTACTCTGGGATTTCATGCTGAAGTTATTGATGCTGCCTTCATTGCTGCTAGAGTACTTGG
>CAIYZI010000285.1 GCA_903930665.1 uncultured beta proteobacterium | reverse complement strand
CGGCTAGGGCCAAGGCTGATAAAGGAGTGAGTTCTGCAGGTTTAATGACAATCGTGCAACCGGCAGCCATTGCAGGGGCAATTTTGCGTGTGATCATCGCAATCGGAAAGTTCCAAGGGGTAATCGCAACGCATACCCCAATGGGTTGTTTTAATACCATGAGTCGTTTATCGCTCCAGGTGGTAGCCGGAACAATCCCAGCTACCCGCTTTGCTTCTTCGGCAAACCACTCTACAAAAGAAGCTCCGTAGGCCACTTCACCAATAGATTCAACTAAGGGCTTACCTTGTTCTAGAGTCATTAAGAGGGCAAGGTCTTGAGTGTTGGCAATAATGAGATCAAACCATTTGCGCATGATGGCTGAGCGCTCTTTACCAGTTTTCGCGCTCCAAGCTGGAAGCGCCCCAGCTGCAGCAGCAATAGCTTGCTCAGCTTCGTTTGCATCAAGATTCGCAACGTTAGCAATCATCTCATTGGTTGCCGGGTTGTTTACTGTAAATTTTTCACCTGAGGCTGCTAAAACCCAATTGCCGTTAATAAAGGCCTCTTCTCTAAAAAGACTAGGGTCTTTCAATTGCTGACGAATATCAATCATTTGCATGTTTTGCCCATATGGTGGTGTATCGGAAGATTTTATCCCTCAAAATCTTCTTATGCATCATGGCATATTGATGACTGATGAAGACAAGAAAAAACCCCTAGTTCCGCAAGGGAACAGGGGTTGATAAGGGCTTTAAGTTTGTAAGAATTATTAAGTCATGCTTATCCAGCCTGAATCTCTGTGCTGCGTAGCTGTTGGGCTAAAAGGTCGAGCACGCCGTTAACGTACTTATGCCCATCAGTGCCACCAAAGGTTTTTGCTAGCTCGACAGCCTCATTAATGGCTACTTTATAAGGTACCGAAAGATCGATCGCAAGTTCGTAAGCGCCAATCAATAATGCAGCATGCTCAACGGGCGAAAGCTCATTAATAGGGCGATCTAAAGCGGGCGTGATAATTCCTTCAAGCTCATCGGTGCGCTCTAGGACGCCATTAAAGATGCCCTGAAAAAGATCTAATTGACAACGACGAAATCCTGGATCTTCACCCAATTGTTTAGCGATAGCTGCAGCACTAGGGATGCTACCAGCACGGCGCATTACGAGACTTTGATAGACCCCTTGAAGGGCGTATTCACGAGCACGACGACGGGGAGTCAGGGCGCGTTTTGGTGCCGCCGGCTTCCCATCTTTACTGGCTTCGGGATTTAAAGGGCTTGTACTGTTTTTGGACATGGAATTCTTTATTCTTCTGTTGGATGAATTTCGATATCAATATCGGGAGTGAGTGCTAGAGCTAGGTTCGCCATTTCAACGACAGCCTTTGCGCAGTCTGCACCTTTAACGTTTACGCGCACTTGAGCTTGTTCATCAGTCTCACAGGTAAGTACGCCATTAGCAATGGGTAGGCCTGATTCAATAGAGATACGCGTAATGCCAGAGGCGGATTCATTGGAGACCAATTCGAAGTGATAGGTTTCACCACGAATGACTGCTCCTAAAGCTACTAAACCATCAAATTCGCCAGTCTCCACTAGTTTTTGCAGGGCAAACGGAATCTCGAGGGCGCCAGGAACGGTGACCAGTTTGATATCTTGTTGCGCTACGCCTAAGGCGATGAGTTCCTCGATGCAGGCTTTGCTTAAAGCAACGCAGTGCTCTTCATTAAAGCGAGCTTGGACGATACCAATTCGGAGGTCTTGGCCATTCAGGTCGGCTTCTAAAACGCCCACATAGTCATTGTGATTTGATGTAGTCATGGTTATTAATTGAGTTTGTTAGATGGGGTAAAAGGTTCATAACCCGTTACCTCTAATTTGTAGCCCGACAGGCTTGGGACAGGGCTTGGATTTGCCAAGAGGCGCATTTTCCCGACACCGATATCTTTCAAAATTTGTGCGCCGATACCATAACTTCGAAAATCGGTCTTACGCGCCAATGGCTCGGTTGCGGTATTGGGGCTGGCGTTATTGAGCTTATTAAATTGGGCTAGCCAATCAGCATCGCTTGGGGCGGCAACACCAGAAGCATTCAGTAATACAGCGACCCCAGCTGGTGAAGCAGCAATTTTTTGTAAAGCTTGAGCAAGTGGCCAAGAGTGGGTACTCTCATGGGCATCTAAGAAATCTAATACCGTTACTGGCTCATGGACTCTGACTAAAGTTTCCTCTGTTTCTGAAGGTTTCCCATGCACTAGGGCAATATGGATGCAAGAGCTTGGGGTATCGCGGTAAATAATCCCTTGAAACTTTCCCCAAGGGGTAATGAATTCGCGTTGACCTTCACGCACCATGATGCTTTCATGTTGGCTGCGGTATTGAATAAGATCGGCAATGCTGCCAATCTTTAATTGATGGGTTTTTGCAAATTCAAGCAAGTCCGGTAAACGGGCCATACTGCCATCGTCTTTCATGATTTCACAAATCACTGCAGTTGGTGAGCAACCCGCCATGGCAGCTAAATCACATCCAGCCTCAGTGTGACCAGAGCGGATCAAGACGCCCCCAGGTTGAGCCATTAAAGGAAAGATGTGTCCTGGTTGCACCAGATCATGGGGTTTTGCGTGTGGGGCTACTGCTGCTTTGATGGTATGGGCACGATCTGCAGCAGAGATGCCAGTAGTAACTCCACTAGCTGCTTCTATCGAGACCGTAAAGTTGGTGCCCATTGAAGTGCCGTTATCTCTGACCATTAAAGGGAGATTGAGTTGTTGGCAACGTTCACGGGTAAGGGTCAGGCAAATTAATCCGCGACCGAATTTGGCCATGAAATTGACTGCTTCAGCGCTGACATGGTCAGCGGCGAGTACTAAATCACCCTCATTTTCACGATCTTCTTCATCAACCAGGATCACCATCCTGCCTGCGCGCATCTCTGCAACGATTTCTTCGGTAGAAGCGAGTTTATTTGGCATAGCCTGCTATTTTAAGCGCAGGAGGGTTCTGGTGTGGTGACCGCACCATCTTTTTACCCAATGCCCACTCTTTCTGACAAAAGTCGAGGAATAAAGACCTTTATCGCCTCTTTAAACCTCTAGAAAATACCTTATGCCTGAAATGAGTAGAAAACATCAGTACGGTGAAGCGGGATCTACGGGATTTATCTTGCTAGAAGCGCTCATTGCGATGGGGCTGATTACAACCAGCTTTATGGTCGCAATCACTTCCTATCATTCTTTGGCTCTACAGTGGGGTCAACTACAAGATAAAAGAGCTCAAATCAGAAAAGAGTGGGATCGGATTGAGATAGACCGTATACAACCAGTGGGGGTAGCAAATGAACTTATTGGAGTGTCAAGTAGGCCTCGCTCTGGGTCTGATTCTGGTAAGTCCAATACTGCAAACTAGCTCAGCGATCATCGCTAAGCAATTGGAATATGAGAAGGTTCAATTGCTCACTGCAGAAGCAGATCGTGCTTTGGAGTTGATTGGGCGCGCTATACGAATGGCTGGTTATCAAAATAGCGCCACGTATTCTGAGGGTATTAAAGAGCGCATTAAAGAAAGTAAGAAAGTCGATGACTGGATCGAGATTTTGAAAGGTCAAGGCTTACACGGTTCAGATTCCATTTTTGTCAGACATGAACTTTCTGATGGAATTGATTTGGATTGCCTTGGAAATGCCTTAACGGTAGATCGTACTGAAAATCATTTGGCCTACCAAGGTTTCTTGGTGAGTCGACAGGCCTTTGTCCAAAAGGGAGCGAAGATGCATGGAGGGTCATTGATTTGCCAGGCACTTGATCGTCATGGGCGCTTACAAAATATCTCCCTCATGGATGGGGTACAACACTTATCTGTGTATGAGCTCCCTGCCGTTTCAGGCTTGCAACGCCTATTGAGAGTGAAGTTAAGAATAGCTGACGGACATTTGCTTGAGCGAGATTTTGAGCGCACTTTTGCTACCCGAAATCTACTGTGATTATTGCTTGGGTTTTATCTGTTCTGGTTTTATTTTCTTCTCTCATCGTTTATTTGGAGAGAATGACCGCGCTTGAAATCATCAGTATCCATACCTTGCTTGAGTCGCAAAAGGAATTCATGAATGCTGAGAAGGCGCTTTTTGAGTGCGAGCAATATTTGTCAGATATTTCAGCTTTAGAAAATAATCCTTGCTATATCCAATCTATGGGAAAAAATCTCTGGCTACTCTCAACGAAACAAAAACCGCAGTTAGAGGTATTGGTTGCCTTAGATGGGGATAGCGGTATTGCTACGCGCTTAAATTGGCGCCAAGTATTTGAGTAGCGTGATTAATCCTATTCCTCGGGGAGAGTGGGGCGCAAGTCTGATCGAGTTAATGGCTGTTATTTCAATCTTGGCCATCATGGCTGTAGCATCAATGCCATTGTTGAATCAGCAAATGGCTACTCGTGAACTTGAAACTATCGCACGACGTTTCATTGCGCATGCGCACTTTGCTCGGCAACAAGCTTTAGTTTTAGGCGAAATGACCCGCATTGCTCCAATAAAAGCCAATAACTGGGATAACGGTTGGAATGTTCAAGGCGGAAATCAATATTCAAAGATATGGTTTGCTCAGGGATCTATTTATCCCGTTTACCTTAAAGATGAGGGCAAACAATTTATAGATCCCCATTCTGGACAAAAGGGGATCATCTTTAATGCAGCTGGAGCGGCCAAAACCGGTCATGGCGGCTTTGTAGCTAACCGTTTAATTTTGGGGCATCAACATATGCCTCAACTAGAGCGCCAATTAATTTTGGGGAGCGGTGGACGCTGGAGGATATGCAATCCACAGATCGACCTAAGACGTTGTTATTAGCGTTGTTATGGGGATCAATTAAAAAGTACAAAAAATCCATATTTTTGTATGGTTGTCCGCAATCGGTTTTAATAGACCCATGTATAGCGCAATTGACCACGAATTCATGTGCCAGGCTTTAGCCGAGGCAGAAAAAGCCCTTCATTTATCCAATCCCAATCCGCGAGTGGGGTGCGTGATCGTGAAGGATGGGCGGATCATCGGACGGGGTCATACCCAAAAGGTTGGTGGAGCTCATGCGGAAATTCAAGCACTGTCCAATGCTGGGGAAAACGGTTTTGATGCTGCCGGTTCAACGGTTTATGTGACTCTTGAGCCTTGTGCACATACTGGCAGAACACCCCCTTGTGTAGATGCCTTAATTAAAGCAAAGCCTGCTTTGGTGATTGTTGCAATGTCTGATCCCAATCCATTGGTTGCTGGTAAAGGTCTTGAGCGTTTAAAGACTGTGGGGATTGAGGTGCGTTGCGGATTATTAGAGGCTGAAGCGAGTGCCCTTAATCTAGGCTTTATTTCTCGCATGACTCGAGGCTTGCCTTGGGTGCGCATGAAGGTTGCTGCCAGCTTAGATGGAAAGACGGCTTTACCAAGCGGACAGAGTCAATGGATTACTGGAGGCCTTGCTAGAGCGGATGGCCATTATTGGCGCGCACAAGCTTGCGCTATTTTGGCTGGAGTTGGCACGGTGATTGAAGATGATCCTATGCTTAATGTAAGAGAGATCGAAACCGAGCGCCAACCTTGGAAAATTATCGTTGACTCTAAGTTGGCGACACCATTAGATGCCAAAGTTTTCAATCATCTTGAGCAATCAGGTGCAATCGTCGTTTGCGCAAACCTGGATTCTGCCCAGAAGCAAGCTAAAGCTAAGGCATTGGAGATGCGTGGAGTCGAGGTGGTGGTTATGGCAAATCCAGATGATAAAGTTGACTTGCCTAAATTATTTTCATACCTGGCTACAGAACGCCAGATGAATGAAATTCATGTAGAGGCGGGATTTAAGCTCAACGGCTCTTTACTCCGAGAGGGATGTGTCGATGAACTTTTACTCTACTACGCACCGTTTTTCATGGGCGAAGGCTTTGGGATGGTCAATGTGCCAGCATTAGCAAAGATTAATGAGCGCCAGGAGTGGAAGGTCATAGACCTCAATCTTTTAGGAGCAGACGTGCGTATGCGTTTACTCAAGAAATAATATACTCAGAACAAATCACGTGATTGAGCAAAACTATTTTTTAGTACAGCGCTGATAATTTAGCTCTTACCCCTGATACTCCTAATACCTCTAATACTCCTACTTATATCTCTATCCCTCTATGTTTACTGGAATCATTACCGCTGTTGGTCAAATTACAAGCGCTCAAGCAAAAGGCGATGGTTTGCATTTGCAAGTTGAGGTGCCTCAAGGGTATTTAGACGATGTGGTCTTGGGTGACAGTATTGCCATGCAGGGCGCGTGCATGACTGCTACACAAATTGTGGGAAATACTTTTAATCTAGATATTTCTCGTGAGTCCCTAAATAAAACCGTAGGTTTAGATATGGTTGGTCCAGTCAATTTGGAAAAGGCTTTACGTTTAAATGACCGCTTAGGTGGGCATTTAGTCAGTGGGCACGTGGATGGCGTGGGTAAAGTCCTGCATTTTTCTGAAATTTCAAAAGATGCCTATGGTTCATGGCTGCTTCGTATTGAAGCTCCAAAAGAGCTTGCCCCTTTTCTTGCATATAAGGGATCCATTGTGATTAATGGCGTTTCACTAACCGTTAATAAAACAGAAGATACCGAAAATGCTTGCGTGGTCGATATCAATTTAATTCCTCACACCTTACAAAATACAACTCTTGGTAATTTAAAGGTAGGGGACAGCGTGAATTTGGAGATAGATTTGATTGCGCGCTATGTAGCGCGTATGTTGGAAACGCAGAGCTCTTAACTTTACGCCGCTTACTTCTTTTGATATCGCGTAGGGTCACTGAGCTTGGCTTGCGCAAAGCCTGATTGTCTTAAGCGGCAAGATTCACATTCTCCACAAGCTTCGCCTAAATCATTGGCTTGATAGCAAGAAACAGTTTGCGCGTAATCTACGCCAAGCGTGTTGCCCAATTGAATAATCTGCGACTTGCTCATGCTGATAATGGGTGCGTGAACTCTAAAGCGATTTTCATCATTGATGGCCTCAACTCCAGCCTTAGTAGCAAGATTGGCCATACTTTCAAATGAGGCGACATATTCAGGTCGGCAATCTGGATATCCTGAGTAATCAACGGCATTAGCGCCGTAAAAGATATCTAAACCCCCCAATGATTCTGCCCAACCTAATGCTAGGGATAACAAAATGGTATTGCGAGCGGGTACATAGGTGACAGGGATTTCTTGATCTTTGCCTGGGGTGGTAGGCACGTCGATGGATGAATCTGTCAGGGCCGAGCCACCAAAGCGTGTCAGATCTAAGTTGACCACTTCATGGCGAATGACACCCATTTTTTTGGCGAGATGTTTAGCTGCCGCTAGCTCAGAAGAATGGCGTTGACCATATCCAACTGACAGCACATAAGGTGCATACCCCAAGTCTTTTGCCAATGCCAGAATAGTCGTCGAATCTAAGCCACCAGAAAATAGGATCACTGCAGGTGCATTGGGTTTGCGGGGAGCAATGTTCAGAAAGTCTGCAGAAAGCTTAGACATGGGATAAGTAGAGAGAGTTATTTGGTGGCAGCTAAAAGCTGTTGAGCATCTTTAGCTGCATCAGAATCAGGGTACTTGGCAACGATGTCACTAAAAGTCTTTTTAGCTGCTGCTTTATTACCACTCTCTAATTGAGAATTACCTAAGGTCAGCATTGCACTAGGAATGCGAGGATGGTTTGGGTAGCGTCGAATCAGAGATTGCAATTGCGTAATCGAGCCTGCGTAATCTTTATTGGCGTATTTGGTATTTCCATCCCAATAAAGGGCAAGTGGTAAATAGGGGCTCTTTGGATATTTATTTACAAAAGCAGAAAAACCCTCATCTGCTTTTTTAAGATTGCCTGCCTGAAAGGCTTTTAAAGATTCATCATAGAGCTTTTGCTCCCCAGGCTGAACTGTGCCGCTAACACCTTCAATGGTCAGTGTGCGTGGCTCAAAGTTCCCTAGACGTGTATCGAGATCTTGGTAGTAGGTTTTTTGGCTAGAAGTGAGATCTTCACCTTGTTTTTCGATTGCTTCAATCTTGCCGCGCATTTCTGCATTATCTTGTTTGAGCTTCTCAATTTGATTTTGTAACTCAAGTTGGGTAGTGGCTAAAGATTTGCGTAAATCCAGAATAGCTTTACGTGCTTCATCATCCGAGAAAAAGGCCCATGCGTTGCTAGATGCGGATAGGCAAATGAGAGCAGTACTTAAACAAAACGCTCGTGAGAGCGTTTGTTTGAAAGAGTATTGAGACTTCATCATTTAGTTAGTAATGTAAACAATATCAGCGCGGCGGTTTTCTGCCCAAGCAGCTTCGTTATCGCCTTCTGCTTTAGGCTTTTCTTTACCAAAGCTCACGGCTTCCATTTGATCATCTGATACACCCATTAGGCTTAATGACTTGCGTACCGCATCTGAGCGTCGTTGGCCAAGCGCTAAGTTGTACTCGGCTGTACCGCGTTCATCGGTATTACCTTGGATGATAATTTTTTGTTTTGCATTAGCTTTCAGATAACTGGCGTGAGCAGAAAGCATTTTTTGATATTTAGCTTGTACCGTGTATTCATTAAATTCGAAATACACGCTGCGATCATAGAGTGGGCTGTCAGGATTGTTCCATGGCTGTGAGCCGAAGTTGCCACCACTACCGCCATTGCTACCATCGCCATTCACATCGTCCAACTTAACACCTGAGCAAGCAGCTAGAAGCGTTGTGCCAGCACCTAACAGTGCGAACATTGCTGCACGGCGTGTAATTAAAGTCTTCATGATCTTTCCTTTTTTCCTGCAAATTGAGTCAATGGTCATTATTATGCCCCTAAGAGGCTCAAAAGTGGCTATTTGGCTAAGAAAGCATGATGTTGGAATAGGTCGGTTGGATTAAAAGGCTTTGACCTTTTAATCCATAAATGGACCCCAAGATGGCTGACGAACATCTGACCCAGGAATACTTAAGACCTGCTTAGAGTTGCCATCCACCGATACCGCTGCCAAGACACGCTTTCCGCCTACCTTGGTGGAATACAGGACATATTTACCATTGGCTGCAAAAGAAGGGGATTCATCACTGGAATCATCCGTAAGCGCTTGAGAGTCTCCTGTTGCTAGGTTGAGGATGTAAAGGCGGAATGCTCCCCCAACATTGGCAATGTAAGCTAAATATTTGCCATCTGGAGAAATACGCGGGGAAGTCACAAATCCTTGTTTAAAGCTTACCCTTTTAGCACCTTCAACCTGCTCACCTTCGGCACTCATGCGATAGATTTGGGGATTTCCACCACGATCGCTAGTGAAATAAATGTAACGACCATCGGCAGAGTATTGAGGCTCTGTATCAATGGTAGAGCCACGAGTTAAGCGATGCAGCCCTGTGCCATCAGCGTTAATGCCATAAATTTGGGTGTTGCCATCCTTAGAAAGGGAAATGGCGAGTTTTTTGCCGTCTGGTGACCACGCTGGTGCACTGTTATTGCCCTTTTGATTAGAAAGGGAGACACGGCGACCTGTTGCCAGTTCATGGACATAGATGACAGGTTTGCGATCCTCAAAGGAAACATAAGCCACTTTTTTGCCGTCTGGTGACCATGAAGGGGAAATAATCGGTTCAGCACTATTTAAGGCATTGCGAATGTTTTGACCATCCGCATCAGAGATAACTAGGCGATAGCGTTTACCTTCTTTAATGACATAAGACAGTCGGGTTGAGAAGATGCCACGTTCACCCAGTAATTTAAATATGATGTCATCGGCAATCTTATGGGCCACAGAGCGCAAGTTATCTGCGCTGGAACTCAGATTTAAACCACCCAAGCCTTGCGCTTTACGAACATCAAATAATTTGTAATGGACATCAAATTGATTTGTGCCTGTTTGGACTACTGAGCCTACTACTAAAGCATCAGCACCACGAGCTGCCCAAGATTTGTAGTTTGGAGTTCCGTCATCGCTTTCTGCAGCGTTGCCATTTTCGGTATTTTTAAAGTAACCGCTACGAGCTAAATCTTGACGAATAATGTCAGTGATATTGGTCGGTAATTTATTTTCATCCTGAAAGCGCATCACTGCGATTGGATAGAGGGATTGGCCTACCCCAGTAATCTCAATACTCATTTGTGCAAAGCTGGGCAAACTGATTGCACTCAAAGCTGCTGCACTAATGAGTAAAAAGGTCTTTGTTAAAGAACGTGAGATTTTATTAATCATGTCAAATCATTTACTTAGGTTTGAGTTTAAGTTCGGGAGTTAATGTCGGAAATTGACCATTGTCGTCCTTCGGTAAGCTTTGCGTGGCATCAATGGCGCTTAATACCGCTTGATCCCATTCATTATCGCCGCTGCTAGAGGTCATCACTTTAGTCAAAATCGCACCATCTGGCGCTAGTTTTAATTGAATAATGGTTTGCTTATTCCCTTTAAAGGAATCGGCATTAAAAGTGATATTGGCACGCACCTTCTTAATGACTTTGTCGCTCCATCCTGGAGGTGCATTGCCGCCTCCTCCAACACCACTGCCAACAGATCCACCACTACCACCATCTTTTGCAGCCATGCCCCGCAAGCTTGCAATATTGGCTTCACGTCTTTTATCTGATTCTGCGTTCGCTTTAATTTGTGCTGGTGTTAAAGCTGTTGGTTTTGCAGGCTCCACTTTCTCAACTTTTTTAGGCGTCTCAACAGGCTTTACCTTTTCTACAGGTTTGGGTTTTTCTTTTTCCTTCTCCTTTGGCGGAGTCGGTTTGACCGGTTTGGGCACCTCTTTTACAACTTCTTTTTTAACAGGTTTAGGCGGCTCTTTTTCAATCTTCTTTTTCTTGATCGCAATATCTGCCGCTTCTTCCTTTACCTCAGTCTTTTGCTCTGGTTCTGGCGGCGCTTCTACCTGAGGTGCGGCATCCCATAGTTCGACTTCTACCCCGGCTGGCGTACTGTTATTCCAGTTGATGCCAATCATTAAAAAAGCTAGCAAACCTAAGTGCGCAATAAGTGAAAAAGTAAAAGCACGTTTAGTACTTTCATTTTTTGTGAGATGACCTCGCGTAAGTTGTGAGTGCGAGAATTGCGCGCTAGTCATGATTTTTTAAATAAAGGGTGCTTTTATTGGCTCTTGACCGCAAGCCCAACCCGTTTTACACCATTCTCTTTTAACTTGGACATAACTTCCATAACCACTTCGTACTTAATGGATTTATCTGCTGCTAGTACGACTGGTTGTTCGGCGGAGTTCTCAGCTTGCGCCCTAGCAAAGGCTCCAAGTTCAAATTTATTTAAAGTTTGAACAGGGTCACCATCTTTGCGAACAATGACGTTTTCATTGGCGTCTATTGTTAAAAAGACCGGTGGCAAAGATTGAATTTTTGCGCCCCCAACTGTTGGCAGGTTAACAACCCCTGGATTGACCATAGGCGCGGTGACCATAAAGATCACCAGCAATACCAACATCACATCAATGTAAGGGACGACGTTAATGTCGGCCATAACTCGGCGTTTAGAGGATTTTCTTAATGAGGAGCCGGCCATGCTTATTTTCCAGCAGCTTGGCGCTGCAAGATATTGGTGAATTCTTCAATAAAGGTCTCAAAACGGATGGAGAGGCGGTCCACATCTGTGGCGGCACGGTTAAAAGCCACTACCGCAGGAATTGCGGCAAAAAGACCAATCGCAGTGGCTACAAGAGCTTCGGCAATACCTGGGGCTACGGCTGACAGCGTGGCATTCTGAACGTTCGCTAGACCACGGAAGGAGTGCATGATGCCCCAAACGGTACCAAACAGGCCAATATAAGGAGAAACTGAGCCCACAGAGGCTAGAAACGGTAAATTTGCCTCCAAAGTGTCCATTTCGCGTTGATAAGTCGCTTTCATGGCTCGGCGGGCGGCATCGATTTCACGCACTTTTAAGAATTCCTGCATCCCGGCTTCAAAAATATGCTCCAAGACAGCATCACTGCGGCGATTACGCTGAGCTGCTTCTAAAAGAGTATTGAGGTCGCCGCCAGACCAAAAGTCGCGCTCAAAGCGCTCGGTATCGCGCCTGACACCCCGCAAAACGGCAGTTTTCTTGAAAATGATGGTCCAGGAGGCAATCGACATCCCTAGTAATAACAGCATAACAAGCTGTACTAATAGGCTGGCATTGAGGATTAGGGAGAGAAATGAGAGGTCTTGTGTAGGGTTCATGAGGGATTTTGTATGATGTAGGTTGATTTTACTTAAGCAATCCAACTTCATCAGGATTATCACCATGTTTGACCGTCAAAATACCTTAGCCAAAACCGACCCAGAATTGTGGGCAGCCATTCAGAACGAGAATCGTCGTCAAGAAGACCACATTGAGCTTATTGCCTCTGAGAACTACACCTCACCAGCAGTCATGGAAGCTCAAGGTTCACAGTTAACCAATAAATACGCTGAAGGCTATCCTGGCAAACGTTATTACGGCGGTTGTGAGTTTGTGGACGTTGCTGAGCAATTGGCCATTGATCGTGTCAAAGCCCTGTTTGGAGCTGAGGCAGCGAATGTGCAGCCCCATTGCGGCGCTTCTGCTAACCAAGCTGTTTTCTTGGCATTCTTAAAGCCAGGAGATACCTTTATGGGAATGAGTTTGGCTGAAGGTGGTCACTTAACCCACGGTATGGCCTTAAATATGAGTGGCAAGTGGTTTAACCCAATTGCTTACGGTTTAGACAAGAATGAAGAAATCGATTACGAGCAGATGGAGCGTTTAGCTCGTGAGCACAAGCCAAAATTAATTATTGCTGGCGCATCTGCTTATTCTAGAAAAATTGATTTTGAGCGCATTGGTAAATTGGCCAAAGAAGTGGGTGCGATTTTCATGGTGGACATGGCTCACTACGCTGGTTTGGTTGCTGCTGGTGTTTATCCAAATCCAGTGCCGCATGCCGACATCGTGACTTCTACAACCCATAAGAGTTTGCGTGGTCCTCGCGGTGGCATTATTTTGATGAAGGCTGAGCACGAGAAGGCGATTAATTCTGCTGTGTTCCCAGGCTTGCAAGGTGGCCCTTTAATGCACGTGATCGCTGGTAAGGCCGCTGCATTTAAAGAAGCGCAAGAACCAAGCTTTAAGGATTATCAAAAGCAAGTTGTTGCCAATGCAAAAGCTTTGGCAGAAACATTAATTGAGCGTGGTCTGCGCATTGTTTCTGGTGGTACTGATTCCCATGTAATGCTTGTGGATTTACGTGCCAAGAAGATGACTGGTAAAGAGGCTGAGCGCGTATTGGGCGAAGCACACATTACTTGCAATAAAAACGGTATTCCTAATGACCCAGAAAAACCCATGGTGACTAGTGGTATTCGTTTGGGCTCGCCTGCAATGACTACTCGTGGCTTTAAAGAAGCAGAAGCAAAACAAGTGGCGCATTTTATTGCAGACATATTAGATAACCCGAGCGATCCAGAAAATATTGCTAAGGTTCGTACGCAGGTAGCTGAGCTTACAAAACGCTTTCCTGTTTACGGTTAATACGTAGAAAACGAGTTAGTAAAGAGTAAAGAAAGACTTCTTTGCGCTGCCCTTTTTGTCATGGCGACGATACCCAGGTGATGGATACCCGGGTATCGGATGAGGGTGACACCATTCGCCGTCGCCGTCGTTGTGCGGCTTGTGACAAACGATTTACCACTTATGAGCGCGTTGAATTAACGCTGCCTTCCATCGTTAAGAAAAATGGTAGTCGGGTGGATTACAGTCATGAGAAATTAGCCAGCTCCATCAAATTAGCCTTGCGTAAACGCCCTGTTTCTTCAGACTCTGTTGATGAATCGATCGGTCGTATCGAGGAAAAACTATTGAGCCTTGGAGAAAAAGAAATCCCCAGCGAACGCATCGGAGAATTGGTAATGCGTGAACTCAAGCGACTAGATAAGGTTGCCTATATCCGTTTTGCTTCAGTCTATCGAAGCTTTGCAGATATTGAATCTTTTGAGAGTGCGCTTAAAGAGCTGAAGTAAGAATTAAAGTAAGTATTGAAATAAGTACTGAAATAAGCATTAAATTAACTTCACGCATAATTTTTTTAGTGTCCAGCCATTCCATGCACCATCTTCAGTGCAGGAGCTATGGGTGAAAACCTATCTTCTAAAAATGGTTTTTTCTTGTATACTGTAACCGATTGGTTACAATTTGTTGATGTATGAAATTAGAAAAACCCCAGAATTTGAAAAATGGTTTGAGTCTATTCAAGATTCGTTTACTCAAAAAAGACTTGTAGCTAGACTACGTAAAGTTACCTTAGGAAATTTAGGGGATGTTAGTCCGATTGCTGACGGAGTATGGGAAATGCGCGAGCATTTTGGGGCTGGCTGGAGAATGTATTACTTTTGGCACGGAAGAGTAATTATTGTGATGCTAGGTGGAGGATGTAAATCTACGCAAAAGGTAGATATAAAAGAAGTAAAAAAACTACTTCAATCCTGGGAGGATTAAATGAAGAAAAAAAAATTGAACATCAGTACATTAGATAAATTTGATGCTATAGATTATCTAAAGTCTGATAAAGATATTGCAGAATATCTAACAGCTGTTTTGGAGGATGGTGATCCTGGATTATTCATGGCAGCGATTGGTGATATTGCCAAAGCAAAAGGAATGATGGAGATTTCCAAGAAAAGTGGCGTCACTCGTGAGGCTTTGTATAGAGCCTTAAAAATAGACTCACAACCACGCTTTGAAACTGTTGCAAAAGTGATTCATGCCCTAGGATTAAGATTAACAGTTCATGCTTAAGGGGGATAAGAAAGGGCTGCAAAAGCAGCCCTTTATTTGGTGGATTGAAGTGAAATTAATTCAATACAGCAAAAATAGAAGTCGTAATATCTTCAACGCTACCAGTACCAGCTACCTTGCGATAGGCAGGGGCTTTTACCTTATCGGCAGGATCGCTTTGAGTTGCCCAGCTTGAGTAGTATTCAACTAATGGGCGAGTTTGATCGTTGTAGACCTGTAAGCGTTTGCGAACCGTTTCTTCTTTGTCGTCATCGCGTTGGATTAAATCTTCCCCGGTAACATCATCTTTGCCTTCAACCTTTGGTGGGTTGAACTTCACGTGGTAGGTACGACCTGAAGCTGGATGAACTCGGCGACCGCCCATGCGATCAATGATGGCCTCAAATGGGACGTCGATTTCTAATACATAGTCAATTGGAACGCCTGCATCTTTCATCGCTTGCGCTTGAGGAATCGTTCTTGGAAAGCCGTCAAATAAGTAACCTTTGCTGCAATCAGGTTGTGTGAGGCGATCTTTAACTAGTCCAATGATGATGTCATCAGAAACTAAGCCACCGGCATCCATAATTTTCTTGGCTGCAATACCGAGTTCAGTTCCGGCTTTAACGGCAGCGCGTAACATGTCGCCTGTCGAAATTTGTGGAATGGCAAATTTTTCGCAAATGAACTGAGCTTGTGTTCCTTTGCCAGCACCTGGTGCACCAAGCAGAATCAACCGCATTATTTTCCCCTTTGAAGACCTTTGATTGTCCCGTATTTTGTCAGCATCTTAGACATCTGATCCCTAGGATTATCCCCAAGAAAGCGACTTATTCTAATTTGACGAAGAATTGCCTAATATTAGCCTTACGCGCTCTAGGTCTTGGGCAGTGTCAACCCCTGCTGGTGGGGCTTTCAAGGTTGTATGAACGGCAATTTTATAGCCATTCCAGAGGGCGCGGAGCTGCTCTAAGGCCTCGGCCTGCTCAGGTGGGGCTGGTTCAAGACGGGTATACGCCTGTAAAAATTCAGCTCGATAGGCATAAATGCCCAGATGGCGAAGATGGCTTTGTTTAGTCTTGGGATCGGGGTCCCGCACAAAAGGGATGGCGGCTCTTGAGAAGTACAGGGCTTCACCTAAGCGATTGAGAACGACTTTGACAACGTTGGGGTTATCGATTTCAGAAGCATCGCTAATAGGTACGGCGACAGTGGAAATAGCGCACGATGGGTTATTGGCTAAAGCTTGAGCCACCTGATTAATCAGTTCAGGTGGAATTAAAGGTTCGTCACCTTGTACATTGACTACTAAGGTACTTGGTGGAAGTTTGAGTTGTTGGGCTACTTCAGCAATACGATCGGTACCAGTAGGGTGATCAGGGCTAGTGAGCAGACATTCGATGCGATGCTCATCACAAACTGCTTGAATTTCAGGTGAATCTGTTGCCACCACCACGCTTTGAGCGAGAGATTGTTTGGCGCGTTCCGCGACTCGGATCACCATGGGTTTGCCGCCAATATCCGCTAAGGGTTTGCGTGGCAAACGCGTAGAACCCAGTCTGGCTGGAATAACTACCAAAAAATCCGGTATCAACGTGGTGTCAACACTCATTTTCTGGATATTGCCTTAGGCAATTTCTTCGGCAGATAGTGAGCGTGCTTCATCAACCATCATGACAGGAATATCGTTGCGAATTGGGTAAGCAAGACGATCTAATTTACAGATCAGCTCCTGCTTTTCAGAATCTAAATGCAGTGGGCTTTTGCACAAAGGGCAGACCAAAATTTCGAGTAGACGTTTGTCCATATTCTTCCGTATTGATGAAGTGCAGTGTTACAAAGTGTAGCGCTTGGGATCAGGTCTTTGTAGAATGGATTCCATCCACTGCGCCATTGATTTGGGAATTTCAAGTTCCATGGGCACTACCCAAATGCGACTGTCGGTAATGTCCACGCATTTTACGGCATCCTTTTCTGTAATGAGGATGCATTGCGCAGTAATGGAGGTAAAAAATTCGGCCGTATAAGTACTGTGATCTGGCAGTGGAATGCATTTGCCATGAATACCCAAGTTTTGTAAATCATCAAAAAAGCGTTGAGGATTCCCAACTGCGGCGACAGCGGTAATGTCATTTGGTAAGTATGTGTTAGCAATCTCTTGAAGACTCTTTGTGTTGTGAGTTTCATGAAGTTGATAGGGGGTACCCAAAGTTCCGCTTAAAGAAAAAGCCCGCCGACCTAAGCAATACTCATCAACCACGCTCTTGGCTGGAGCTCCTGTTATCAAAGTGGCATCTCTCTCACGGTTAGCGGGTTCGCGTAAGGGGCCGGCAGGCAATAAAAAGCCATTGCCCTCACCACGCTGGTCACGAACAACAAACTCAATGTCACGACCACCTTCTCGCGCAGGCCAGCGTTTCATACTGTTGTGTTGCAAACCATCGTCGCTGATGATCACATCGACTGTTGGTGAATGTTGCAATAGCGCTTGAATACTTTTATTTCGCTTGGGAAACACCCAGATCGGAAAATGATCCTCAGTGCGCTTTGCTATCAGGACGGGTTCATCGCCAACAATGTTGGGATTGGAATAAGAATGCACTTGCAAGGGCTGTGATTGTGCATCAGCACCATAACCTCTACTAATAATTCCGGGCTTATAGCCCAAGTGCGATAGGCACTGCGCAAGCGCAATCACAATTGGGGTTTTGCCAGTTCCTCCCACGCGGATATTGCCCACAATGATGATGGGTACATGTGCAGCCTCCTGTTTACCCAGATCAAGATCGGCAATCAGGTTACGAGCGCGAACAATCAAGCCATATGCTTTGGACAAAGGCCAGAGCAGCAGGCTTGTAGGACCGCGTCGTTCCCAAAACTTAGGAGCTTGACGGCTCAATTTTGGAGGTTTGATCGAGCTCATTTTTTGGTTTGACTGCTAAACACAATATTTGAAAGGTTGGCATCGCGCGCAGCTTCTAAGGCACTCATGACTGCTTGATGAGGCGCTTTTGCATCAGCATCAATATTGACCTGAATATCTTTCTCAGAACTGCTGAACTGGCTTTGCAATTGCATGAGTGCATTGGGCAGTTCAGAGCGATCAGTGAGTTTCCCGTTGATAGCGTAACGACCATCGCGACTAACAGCAATATGAATTTGCTTAAGATCAGCCGGATTCTCGCTCCCATTAGCAGTGGGCAGGGTGATGGCAATTTCTTGATAGCGTGTGAAGGTGGTGGAGATCATCAGGAAAATCAAGACCACCAAAAGTACGTCAATAAACGGAATGAGATTAATCTCTGGCTCAATGGATGCCGCAGATGAGCCCAAAGAAAACCTTCTTTTTTGATGAACGCGGTTATCTAGCCAACTCATTGTGCTGATGGGTAGAGCTTTTTAAAGAGCTGACGCGTAAATTCTTCGCATTCTCGTTGACGCTGATTGGCCATCGCCCGCAGACCACGCCATGCTGCTAAAGCCGGAATAGCAATGAGCAATCCAAAAGCCGTGTTGTAAAGCGCAACAGAAATCCCGTGTGCTAACTGTTGTGGGCCACCAGATGCCCCGTTTATTGCGCCTTGACTGCCAAAAATTTCGATCATTCCAACAACAGTGCCAAATAAGCCCAATAGGGGGGCTACCGTTGCAATTGTGGCTAAGGCCCCTAAGTAGCGATCTAATTTGAGCCAGGTCGATTGTGCGGTGGCTTGAAGCTCCTCCAGAGCATTATCTGCGTTACTTCCAAGGGTTTTTTCACTCAAAATACAGGCAAGTAGTGGAGTTGCAGGAGAAAGTTGGCTAAAACTGGTAATTTCAGAAGGTGGTGTCACTTGGCCGGCAGCGGTGCGATCGGCAAGTCCGAAGGCAAGCTCTAAACAGCCCTTAGGAAAGATGTGAATTTGGCGCAAATACCAAGAGCGTTCCAATACGATGGCAAGACCAATAATGGAGATGAGTAATAGGGGCCAAATAGGCCAGCCAGCTGACAGTAGGATTGAGTACATAAGCCTAGTACTTTAGCGCAATTAAAAGTGCGATTCTGAAAGGGTACCTGTGGATAACTCTGTGCAAAACTTTTTGGCAGAGACTCCCTAAGTACTTGATTGATGGTGTTGATAGGGGTTTTTGCCTATCAAAGGCTAAAATTTGACTAAAAAATACATCATATAAATCAATGGCTTATAATCATTTTGTAGGATTTGTCAGAGATTTTGGGTCAGTAATTACTTACTTAGAGGCATTGAACCCACTGCAAATGGGCTTCTGTGGATATTTATTGCCCTCTAAGCCTTATGGCTTTGTAGATTAAGAGAAAAAATGTTGGAAATATCAAGAGAAATTCTGAGTGTTGGCGATCTCAACCGTGCCATTGCGGCCTCGTTGGAAGAGCGCTTTGACGCTGTCCTGGTGAGTGGCGAGATTTCCAATTTCAAGGCTTATGACAGTGGCCACTGGTATTTTTCTCTAAAAGATGAGGAAGGGCAGATCCGGTGCGTGATGTTTCGGGGTCGCAATTCCCAAGTCGGATTTATGCCTCAGTCTGGCGACTTGGTTGAAGTTAGCGCAAATTTAGGCATGTATGTCCCTAGGGGGGATATCCAGCTGACGATCCAAACTTTACGTCGTGCAGGCATGGGAGGGCTTTATGAAGCCTTTTTAAAGCTGAAGGCTAAGCTAGCCAAAGAAGGTTTATTTGATCTTGATCGTAAGCGGGATATTCCTACGCACCCACGATCTATTGGCATCATTACTTCACTACAAGCTGCTGCATTAAAAGATGTTTTAAGTACGCTTGCCAGAAGAGCGCCCCATATTCCCATTGTGATTTATCCAACGCTAGTGCAAGGGCCTGATGCACCTGCAGGAATTATTTCAGCATTAAAGGCTGCAGAAAAAGAAAATGCAGTTGATGTGATTTTGCTGGTGCGTGGGGGTGGCAGTATTGAAGACCTTTGGGCTTTTAATGATGAGAAGCTCGCTTATGCGATTTCGCAATCGCCTATTTCAATAGTCAGCGGTGTTGGTCATGAGACCGATGTCACTATTGCTGATTTTGTAGCGGATTTACGCGCTCCTACGCCTACTGGCGCAGCAGAGCTTGCAGCTCCTCGCAGAGACCAAATGCTCCAAGAGCTCGATGCCATCAAGCAAGCTTTATTCCAAAGGGTAAGCCAGCGAGTAGAGCGCGAGGCGCAAACTTTAGATCAGCTTGCCTTGAGATTAAGTCATGCCTTGCCCAATCCAGACCGTATGCGTGAGCAAATTACGAGCTGGCAGCAACGGCTCACGCAAGCATGGCTAGTAAGAGTGGAATCCTGGAAGCGCAATCAATCCCATTACCAGTCTCAATTAGAAATGCTCAATCCCCAGCGGACTTTAGAGCGTGGATATGCGGTGATTTTGACGGAAGATAAAGCTTCGATGCAGGCGATTCGCAGTCCAAAAGAGCTCAATTCCGAAGGGGTTTTTCAGATACGGCTGGCAGAAGGTCAGGCACAGGTGCAGTTTGCAGAAGTGGTGCGTGAGCCGTAAATTAAAAAATACGGCTCAAAAAATGAGCCGTATATGATAAAATGCGGCTCATGAAGCGTATTAAACCCATTCATGAAGGTAGGCAGGTTATTTGGCGGTCAAAACAGTGGCCTCACTTCACTGTTAATGATCTCCAAGTTAAAGATGCCCTCTTAGATGCTCGTAGAAAGCAGGGGCAGGTTTTGGGTAAAGCCAATGCTATTGGCTTGGTGGCTGCTGGAGAGTTGGTGCAGGAAATGTACATTCAAGAGGTAATGGCTACTTCGGCTATAGAGGGCGAACCTCTTAATCCGGAATCCGTGAGATCTTCAGTCTTGCGTAAGTTGGGTGTGAGATCGCCTCTGGATCAAACTCCTAAAAGTCAACATGTCGATGGTTTGGTCGAGGTATTACAAGATGCCCTTGAAAATTACACCGAGCCTTTAACTGCTCAAAGGTTATATCAATGGCACCGCGCTCTATTTTCACAAGATACAGGTGGATTTAGAAAAATTACTGTCGGGCAGTTCCGAGCGCATGAGGATCCGATGCAAATTGTGAGCGGAAAGTTTGGTAAGGAAGTTGTTCATTACACCGCCGTACCTTCAAATCTAGTTCCACAAGAAATGCAGTTATTTTTAGAGTGGTTTGAGGGGACTAGACCAGGAAAACTGAATAAAAGTTCTGCGCATGTTTTTATTGATGGTGTCGAGCGTGCCGCAATCGCCCATCTTTGGTTCGAAAGCATTCATCCGTTTGAGGATGGTAACGGGCGTCTAGGTAGGGCGATTGTAGAAATGGCTATGGCTCAAGATGCGCAATCATCTGTAAAGTTCTATAGCCTTGCCGATCAAATAATGAGGCAGCGCACACAGTACTATGAAGCGTTAAATAGTGCTCAACATGGTGATATGAATGTTTCGGATTGGGTGATTTGGTTTGCAAACATTTGTGCTTTAGCTTGCTTGACCTCTTGCGAATACATGAATGCTGCTATTGAGAAATCGAGTTTTTGGCTTAAGCATTCTGATATTCAATTAAATGATAGGCAGCGCAAAGTATTGCAAAGATTATTAGATGATGGTGACGGTGGTTTTTTAGGCGGCTTAAATGCAGAAAAATATATCAAAATTACTGGAACATCAAAAGCAACTGCTACAAGGGATTTGAGTGAATTAACGAGGGCGGGTATGTTGTTCACAATTGGGCAAGGAAAAGCTTTGCGCTACTACATTAATATCCCAAGTTGGCGTCACGGTGTAAGGTGATTTTAGTATTAGATGAAGAGGCTAAGTAGTTTGTTTTTCTAGAGGATATTCGGCTCTATCTCTAATTGAATCCCAAATGTTTGATGTACTTTTTCTTGGATGTTGCTAGCCAAGTCCAGAATATCTTTGGCGGTCCCTCCGCCATGATTAACCAATACTAAGGCTTGGTTTTCATAAACCCCTACTGGGCCGTGGCGCTGACCTTTGAAGCCACATTGATCAATTAACCAACCTGCTGCAACTTTTCGAGTTCCCAGGGCATCTGGGTAGGAGATGAGCTGAGGAAACTTTTTAATTAAAGCCTCATATTGCTCAGCAGGAATAATAGGGTTTTGAAAGAAGCTGCCTGCATTACCAATCACTTTTGGGTTTGGCAATTTTTGAGTACGAATAGCACAAACCGTATTAAATATTTGTTGCGCGGTTGGTGCGCTCTCTGCATTTAAAAACTGTTTTGCCAGATCTGCGTAATGAAGATGGGGTGTCCAATGATTGGGAACTTTAAAAACAACCTTTGTCACAATAAAACGTCCAGGGTGTTGCTTGAAGTAGCTATCGCGATAAGCAAAGCAGCAGCCCTCTTTTGTGAGGGTAACAAAGGTATGGTCCTGTGAGTCATAGGCATCGATACTATCGATATAGTCTGCAAGCTCAACACCATAGGCGCCAATGTTTTGTATGGGCGCGGCGCCTACCGTTCCCGGAATTAACGCTAAGTTTTCTAATCCTGGAAATCGGTTGTCAAGGCTCCAGGTGACAAATTCATGCCAGTTGACGCCAGCACCGACTGAGAGGTAAGTGTGGGTTAGGTCAATTTTGATGAGTTCTTTACCAGGGATATTCATGAGCAAGGTTGCGCCAGGTAATACTGCGGGCAAAATGACATTGCTACCGCCACCTAAAACGCGCCAGGGCATTTTTTGCTCTTGAATAATTTTGATGAGCTCTGGAATTTGCTCTGCAGAGCTAATCTCATAGGCTAACTCAGCGTATGCGTCTAGGCCAAAGGTGTTTCGATGTGCCAACTCCATATTCGGGGTCAATTTTGGCGAGAGAGGCGCATTTATCGCAAAGTTCATGCCACAATCTTATTCGGAATTAGATTTGTCTTGAGATTTCCAGTGGAAAGCTCAGAAAATCTTTAAAAAAACAGTGCTTTAGAAATAAGCAATCGCAATTACTTAAGGAGTTGTTATGCCCTCATTTGACGTAGTGTGTGAGCCCGATATGATCGAATTAAAAAACGCGATCGAGCAATCCAATAAAGAAATCACCAACCGTTTTGACTTTAAAGGCTCTGACAGCCGTGTTGAGCAAAAAGACGAAGCTTTAATTTTGTTTGGAGATGACGATTTCAAATTGGGTCAAGTGCGCGATGTCTTAATTAGCAAAATGGCTAAACGCAATGTGGATGTGCGTTATCTCAAAGATGACAAATTAGAGACTATTGGTGGTGACAAGCGCAAGCAAACGATGAAAATCCAAAAAGGGATTTCTTCAGATCTTTCCAAGAAAGTTGTTCGCATCATCAAGGACAGTAAAATCAAGGTGCAGGCGAGTATTCAAGGGGATGCGGTACGGGTTACTGGCGGCAAACGTGATGACTTGCAAGAAGTGATGACACTGCTGCGCAAGGAAGTGACGGAAGCGCCTTTGGGCTTTAATAATTTTCGTGACTAAATCACAGGACTAATTTGCCATAACTGAGGGTACTAGGATTATTTCGATAGTTTTTACTTGCCAGCTGAAAATGCTTTTAACTGGGTGATTTCAGCTGGATCAATGAGCAAAAATGAAAGAGTGTTATATGAATAAGCCTAATAAATTACTTCCGAATTTTGAGAGCGAGAAAGAGGAGCGAACTTTTTGGGAGAACAATGATGCTTCTGAATATTTTGATTTATCAAAGGCGGAGCAAATTGCATTACCAAATCTAAAGAATCAAAAAAATGATGATGAGTCTGGTTTTACGGGCTTAAGTTAATTATTCGCATGTTAGGTAATGCTCATTTAGCAGTAGATCTACATCCAGCGAGCCAAGAGGCTATAGAGCGTTTTTGCGACGCCTGCTGGTTAGAAGATGGCTTAGCCCAAAACAGTCTGTCTGCTTATCGACGTGATCTTTTGCTGTTGGCGCAGTGGCTATACAAAGACTCG
>CAIYZI010000284.1 GCA_903930665.1 uncultured beta proteobacterium | reverse complement strand
CCGACGCTCAACAACCCCAAAAAGACCAACCCAGGACTGTTTGTGCGGGAGGTGAGTGTCTTTAAGCGCTAGGGTAATTTAATAAGTTACGAATCTAGCTATGATACCAGTTTTGCTTCGTAAACCATTGAATCCCCAGCCTATTGGGCTCTCAAGCCCGCACCTCCCTTAGCCGCTAGGTCAAGGGAGGTCGATTCACTAAAATTCACCGCTAATTACTTAATATGCTGCTCAATGATGGTCTTGATTTGAGCCAAGACCGTTTGATCTTCCATGGTGCTTATATCACCAGGATCACGCCCTTCAGCAACTGCCTGAAGCGCACGACGAACGATCTTGCCAGAACGAGTCTTAGGTAAGGCCGTAACAATATAAACTCGACCTGGACGAGCAATTGCGCCCAATTGGCTATCAACGGTCTTCATGCACTCAGCTTCTAAGTTTTCAGCATTAGAAGCATCCTTAGGAATCACAAAGGCAATCGCGGCTTGGCCCTTAAGCTTGTCTTCAATACCAACCACAGCCACTTCAGAGACATTTGGATGACTAGAGATACTTTCTTCAATCTCACGAGTTCCAAGGCGGTGACCGGCAACGTTAATCACGTCATCTGTACGACCTAGGATGAAGAAGTAACCATCTTTGTCTTTAATACCCCAGTCAAAGGTGGAGTAAATCATCTTGCCTGGAATCGTTTCCCAATAAGTGCTGATAAAGCGCTTATCGTCACCCCAAACTGTTTGCATGCAGCCTGGAGGCAAGGGACCTTCAATCGCAATAACACCCTTCTGATCTGAACCCAACTCAGCAGATGTCGCATCATCAAGTAACTTCATGTTGTAACCAAAAGATGGCACACCTGGTGAGCCAAATTTGTGTGGCATGACTTCGACACCGCGTTGGATAGCCAGCATTGGCCAACCTGTTTCGGTTTGCCAGTAGTTATCTACGATTGGCTTCTTAATCGCATCATGAATCCAAGTTGCAGTTGGTTCATCCAAAGGCTCTCCAGCCAAGAACAGGGCACGCAAGCTCGATAAGTCATATTTGGTCAAGAAAGCAGGATCTTGTTTTTTCAGTACACGCACCGCTGTTGGCGCAGAGAACATGACGGAAACCTTGTATTTCTCTACTAACTGCCACCAGATACCAGCATCAGGGCGCAATGGTGTGCCCTCATACATGATGGTCGCCATACCATTGAGCAAAGGCCCGTAAATGATATAGCTATGACCTACGACCCAACCAATGTCGGAAGTAGTAAACATGGTTTCACCAGGCTTGCCACAAAAAATATGATTCATGGTGGCGGCTAAAGCTACTGCATAACCACCCGTATCACGCTGGACACCTTTAGGCTTACCAGTTGTGCCAGAGGTATAAAGAATGTAAGAGGGATGTGTTGCATCAACCCATTGAACTGGTACAAGATCATTTAAATGCTTTTGGCGTTCTGCTGCGTAATCTAAGTCACGTCCAGCAACAGTCGTGAACTCAGTTAAACCGCGATTCACAATCAAGACTTTTTCAGGCTTATATACAGCAATCCTAATTGCCTCATCCAACAAAGGCTTGTAAGGAACAGCTTTGCCGCCACGCGCACCCGCTTCTGAAGTAACAATCATCTTTGGCTTCGCATCATCAATGCGTGAAGCTAAGCTATGGGAAGCAAAGCCACCAAACACCACTGAGTGAATCGCGCCAATACGTGCGCATGCCAACATTGCAAAACATGCCTCAGCAATCATTGGCATATAAATCAATACACGATCACCCTTTTGAATGCCGTTGGCTTTGTAAATTGCAGCCATACGATTTACTTCTTCGTAGAGCTCTTTAAATGTGTACGCTTTTTCTTGGTTGGTTTCAGTAGAAACCGCCACTAAAGCGATTTGATCGGGACGATCTTTAAGATGACGATCAACCGCGTTGTAACAAAGATTGGTTAGACCCCCTTCAAACCATTTTGCAAATGGAGGGTTGTCGTAATTCAGAATCCTATCGAATGGCTTTTCCCAATGTATTAACTTGGCCTGCTCGCCCCAAAATCCGTCTGGGTCTTTAATTGAGCGCTCGTGTTCTGCTTTATAGGACATGTTCAACCTAATAAATGGATAAATAAATCGTTATGAGAATTACTGAGTTTTGCTATTTCCTTTGGTATTTTTCGTCTTAACGACGACTCCAGAAGACTTTGCAGTTCCGTTTTTCGCAGATTTTGCAAGCCCTGTCGATTCGGATTTATGCTGAGTTGCGGCATTTTTTTCGGAAGAATTACCCTTATCTGAGCCTTTTACAGGTTTTCCAACCGGGCATTTCGCTCCTTTTGCACATTTTTTAGGTGGAGGGGGAGGTGGAGGTGGCTTTTCAAGACTTAAGCTTCCGTTTTCTGCCATAGCTACAGAAATATCCCCTGGGCGACGGCTGGTTTTGGGTATTAATACTGTTGACCCTGACTTCACTCGCATCCCCTTGGGAATTCCATTGACATCCCTAAGGACCTCAACATCCACCCCCAGGGTTTTAGCTGTCTGATCTACACCCTCGGTTTTTGTCACCTGAACCGCAGTCCAAGAGGAAAGCGGCTTGTTATATTTTTTTAAGTTTTCCTGAAAAATCTCTGCATGCCCGAAGGGCAGCAGAATTTGCTGGTTAGCGGCACTCAAAATGACTGGTTTATTAAATGAGGGGTTGAGGTTCTGAAACTCTTCTGAAGGAATTTCGGCCAACTTGGTAACAAGTGACACATCAATATCACTACCCACATCTACCGCTACAAAGTAAGGATGATTTTCAAGTTCAGGCAAAACGATGCCGTACGCCTGAGGATCTAAAACGATTTGACGGTAGGCCATGAGCTTGGGAACATAGTTCCGAGTCTCAGTTGGCAGAATCAAACTTTCGTAATCTGTTGGCAAACCCGCGGCGATATTACGCTTTTGAGCTTTCATGATGTTTCCAGCGCCCCAGTTGTAGGCCGCTAAAGCGAGCTCCCAGCTACCAAATTGATCATTGAGTCGCTGTAAATAATCCAAGGCAGCATCAGTAGATTGCAATACATCGCGCCGCTCATCTCTAAATACGTTTTGGGTTAAACGAAAATCCTTGCCAGTAGCCGGCATAAATTGCCAAATGCCCATGGCTTTGGCACCGGATTTTGCTTGGGGATTAAATGCACTCTCTACAAACGGCAATAGAGCGATTTCAGTCGGCATATTGCGGGCATTCACTTCCTGAACTATGTAGAACAGGTAGCGCGATGAACGAGCCATAGAACGATGCACATAATCTGGACGAGCACTTAACCAACGCACTTGTTCAATTTCTAACGGGCTATTCATGGGCTCCATCTCAAACCCATCCCGAATGCGAATCCACAAATTACTAGAAGGTGCGTAGATACTACTTACGGATTGTTTTTTAAGATTGACGCGCGCCGCTCTAGCCGCTTTGGAATTAGTCTTTGTTGGTGCTTCAGATGACCAATCTCCCGTACTAGCGCAACCCGAAAGCAAAGCGGTAATCACAATTACCGCATAAAGCAAACGCATTAGAAGCGGTCTTTCCAGGAGCGGATGACTTCCAGAACTTCGGTAGGCGCTAACGCTCCACTCCTCCCTGAAACTTGCCGTGCAGCTTCAATTACCTCCGACTGATCACAACGCATAAAGGGATTGACTTGTAGCTCTTGTCCGATTGTGGTGGGCAAGGTCGGTAGATTCAATTTTCTCAAAGCTTGAGCCTCTTGTGCCCAAGTAATCAAATTGAAATTATTGGGCTCGACAGCCAAAGCAAACCGAATATTTGAGAGCGTGTACTCATGGGTGCAGTAGACCAAAGTATTTTTTGGCAATGCAGCAAATTTGGCTAGCGATTCGCTCATCTGCTTTGGCGAACCTTCGAATAAGCGACCACAGCCACAGGCAAATAAAGTGTCGCCACAGAACAGTATCGGCTCAACCACATTGGCTTGCATATTCGCGAAATACGCCACATGGCTTAGGGTGTGGCCTGGAACCTCAGACACCTTAAGGCTAATACGTGGTTGGGTAATTTCTAACTTATCGCCCTCATGGACGACATTGCTGCAGCCTGGAATATCTTTTCCAGCAGGACCATAGACTGGGACAGACCCATCCAGAGCACGCAATAACTCCAAAATACCGCCCGTATGATCGGCATGATGGTGAGTAACTAAAATACCCTTGAGGGTTAACTTTTTTTGCTCCAGATATTTCAGAACAGGCTTCGATTGGCCCGGATCGACTACCAGCGCAAAATGTTCATCATGAATGCACCAGATGTAGTTGTCATCAAAAGCAGGAATAGGCCAAACTTGCAATAAAGTATTCTTCTCCATATAGCGATGATACCAATCCCCCCTACCCCATCCCAGCCGCCTGCACCACCATGGAGTTCATGGGAGAAGTGGCTGCAATCCCCCCCTGGAAGGTATGTATTGCGCTGGGAACAGAAATGCTTTGATCAGATCGTGGCAGATGTCTTTGGTTTTCATGCTGTTCAGATTGGTTTACCCCAAATTAATGCCTTGGCAGAAAACCGCATGCCCTTGCATGCACTCTTAATTAACGCTAACGAACGTCAAAATCATCTATCTTCAGTTAATTATCATGTTATTGAAGGAAATTCTAGCGAGCTGCCTTTTGCAAATGAAAGCCTAGATTTATTGATCCTTCCACACGTATTAGAGTTTTCATCCGATCCACACCAAATTTTGAGAGAAGCTGAACGGGTTTTGCGCCCAGAAGGACGCTTAATTATTGCTGGGTTTAATCCCGCTAGCTTGTGGGGAATAAGACAATATCTAAGTCATTTAGTTGGCGCACCCTACCTGCCAAGAGATAGTCAATTCATTAGCCTCATTCGCATTAAAGATTGGCTCCAATTACTCAATTTCTCACTGGATCGTGGACACTTCGGCTGTTACAAGCTCCCCCTGCAAGGTCAATCGGGTATGGGACGAATGGACTTTATGGAGCACATGGGTAATCGGTGGTGGCCTATCTTTGGCGCGGTTTTTCTTGTATCAGCTATTAAACGTCATCAAGGCATACGTCTCGTTGGGCAAATTACGCCCGTACGCATTCCTGCAATTTCACCATTAAGCCCAGCTGCGGAGCGCAATAAGCTTCAGCACGGTAAACATAAGACCAAATAAATGCCCCACACCAAACCCCAAACACCACTTCAAGCATCCCCTGAAGCACCCCATATCATCATCTATACAGACGGCGCCTGTAAAGGTAATCCAGGGCCAGGTGGCTGGGGCGCTGTATTACGCTCAGGCGGCCATGAAAAACACATCCACGGCGGAGCGAAGCTCACCACCAATAACCGCATGGAAATCAGCGCTGTCATCTTCGCCCTACGCGCTCTCAAGCAAAGAAGCTCAGTAGAACTTTGGACCGACTCCCAATACGTCCAAAAAGGAGTGACAGAATGGCTGGAGGGATGGAAAAAACGTGGCTGGAAAACCGCCAGCAAAGATCCGGTCAAAAATGCGGATTTATGGCAAGAATTGGATACCCTTCTCCCCGATCACCAGATCTCTTGGCATTGGGTGAGAGGCCATAACGGACACCCCGGAAACGAGTTAGCAGATCAACTTGCAAACAAGGGCGTCGAAGAATTTTTACTCAAACCGAGATAGAAAAGACAGTGGATAGTGCGCCCATTTCATGGGCACATTTTTGATAGTCTTATGAGAGAATAGCCAGGTTCTGGGTAAGCCATTTTTTGGCCAAAGCCTTATAAAACCAAGAAAAATAAGACCGTGTCAAAAATAGAATCCACACTCGATAATTTATTCGCCAAGCTAGTCAATCTCAAAAATCAGAGCAAGACGCGCCTATGCGCCCTCTGGAAAAAATATTCTCCTCAGTTACAAAAGCTCAAACAAATGGATTTAGGCAAGGTGAAGACCTTTGTTTCTGAATACAAATGGCGTATTTTGTTGATCCTGATTGTTTTGTACTCTGGCTCCAAAACTTACGATTACCTTTTCCCAAGCGCCGATAAAGTTGGCGGGCCAGTGACGGTGACAACAGTAGTTGTCGAGAAAAAAGATATCCCCCTAATTATCGAGGCAACTGGAACGATTGTTTCGAACAATATTGTGGATATTCGTCCAATGATCACCAATACCGTATCTAAAATTTTGGTAAAGGATGGGCAAGAGGTTAAAGCAGGTGACTTACTTTTTGTACTTGATGATCGAAATGACAAAGCGAATTACGAGAAACTCAAAGCACTAGCCGATGATGCACAAAGCCAATATTTACGTGCCAAAGAGTTGGTAGCCAAGAATTTTATTTCCAAGGCAGGTTTAGAAACTACCTCGGCTAACGCTAAATCAGCAATGGCTGCAGCTAAGGCCGCTGAGGTTCAGCTTTCTTTTGATTACATCAAATCCCCAATAGATGGTCGCGCCGGTATTGTGAACGTCTTCCTTGGCTCACTGGTCCAAGCAAGCAACGTAGTGTCAACATCAACCAGCTCTACCGCTACATCTAGCGTAGGTGCAATGGTGACCATTACTCAGTTAAACCCCATTAATGTTCAGTTCATCATTCCTGAAAAAGACATTCCTACAATCTTGGAAAATCAACTCGATGGTGAAGCACTCTCGGTACAAGTGACCGTCGGCGATTCGGGCAAAAAAACCTATGACGGCAAAGTCTTGGTGATTGATAACCAAGTAGACCCCTCTATTGGAGCGGTACGAGTAAAGGCACAAATTCCTAATGAAGCAATGACTTTATTACCAGGGCAATTTGCACGCGTATTTCTGAGTGCCAACACCCTTAAAGATGCTTTAGCAATTCCCTCTCAAGCGATCATCATGAGCCCAAGAGGGAAGGTCGTTTACATCGTTGATAAAGACGATAAAGCTGTATCAAAGCCAGTCAAAGTGCTTTATGAGTACCAAGGTCAAGCCGTAGTTGATGGTATTACCACAGGTGATCGCGTCGTTGTTGAAGGCAAACAAAATTTACGTCCAGGTGGCAAGATTCGCGAATCTAAGACTGCCTCACCAACTCTGACTACAAACCCAAGTTAAGTAAAAAAATGAATATCTCCGAATTATGCATTCGGCGGCCTGCAATGACGGTGTTGCTTTCGATAGCAACCGTCATTGCAGGCTCAGTCGCCTACCTTAAAATTCCTGTCGCTGCCCTTCCAAGTTTTAACTCCCCTGTTATTTCTGTCAGCGGGACTTTGCCTGGAGCATCCCCGGAAAATATGGCAGCTTCAGTAGCTCTCCCACTTGAAAAAGAGTTTGCCACCATCGATGGCATTTCTGTCATTAGCTCAAGCAATTTCCTAGGAACCACCAACATCACGCTGGAGTTTAATAACGATAGAGATATCGATAAAGCTGCAGTTGATGTGCAAGCTGCCATGCTGCGTGCGCAAAAACGCCTTCCTATCGAGATGACGATTCCACCATCTTATCGAAAAGTGAATCCTGCAGATACTCCAGTCTTAGTTGTGCGTATGAGTTCACCCTCTGTGAACTTGTCGGACTTGAATGACTATGCGGAAAACTTGCTTTCCCCTAACCTTTCTACAATTAGCGGTGTAGCTCAGGTTTTGGTCTATGGCGCTAAGAGGTATGCAGTTCGCATTCGTGTCCATCCGGATGCCTTAGCCAACCGCAATCTCACCATGGACGACGTTGCTACTGCCGTCAATAAAGCCAATACCAACAGCCCTGTTGGCGTGCTCGATGGTCCACGTCAATCCATCACAATTTACGCAAACCCTCAGCTGGTGAAACCAGAAGAATTTGCAGAACTCGTCATTAGCCAAAAAAATGGTTTGCCAATCTACCTCAAAGATGTAGCAGAAGTGACGCAAAGTTATGAGGATGTCAAAACTTGGGCTACTGCTGGTGGCGAGCGATCTGTTGCCATTGCCGTCTTACGCCAACCTAGCGCTAATACCGTAGAGGTCGTCAACTCTATTAAGGCGCTGATTCCGCAATTGCAAAAGCAAATGCCTGCGTCAATTAAATTACAACTTCTTAATGATCGCTCGCTCTCGATTATTGAAGCGATTCACGATGTCAATTTCACCTTAGCTCTCACTGTGCTATTGGTGGTTTTGGTGATTTTCCTTTTTCTTAAGCACGTCTCAGCAACAGTTATCCCATCTATCAGCCTACCCATCTCCTTGATTGGGGCATTCTTTTTGCTTTACTTCCTTGGTTACAGCCTGGATAACATTTCCTTGCTGGGTATTACTTTGGCTGTGGGATTGGTAGTTGATGATGCGATTGTGGTTTTAGAAAATATCATTCGCTATATCGAAGAAGGCATGGATCCTCTAAAGGCCTCTCTTAAGGGAAGTAAAGAAGTTGGATTCACCATCATCTCTATTTCAATTTCTTTAGTCGCTGTATTTATCCCCTTATTCTTTATGGCTGGTCCTATCGGCCTTCTCTTTAGAGAATTCGCTGTAGTCGTATCCTTATCTATTCTGGTATCAGCTCTCGTCTCACTAACGGTTGTTCCTATGTTGTGCAGTCGTTTTTTACCAAAACCTGGACAACACGCTAAAGAATACGCAATCAACAAAAAGTTTGACCGCGTATTTGATTGGATGCTCAAAACCTACGTCCATTATTTAGATCTGGCCCTAAGAAATCGCAAGAAAGTCTTATGGGGTGCAATCGCCAGCTTTGTCATTACGATCGTGCTGTTTATCTATAGCCCAAAAGGCTTCTTCCCAGAAGAGGATATTGGGCAAATTCTGGCTACCACTGAAGCGGCTGAAGATATTTCCTTTAAGTCCATGTTGGCATTACAGGATCAAGCAGCGGCGTTAGTGAACTCAGATCCTAATGTTGAAAGCTCAATCTCCGTAATTGGTGGTGGTGCAAGCTCAGGCACCAATACCGGTCGTATTTTTATTATTCTTAAAGCAAAATCTGACCGTCAAAAAATGTCTCTGGTAATGGAAGGTCTGCGCGCAAGATTTAAGGAGCTTCCAGGACTACAGGTTTATATGCGACCCGTGCAAAATTTACAGCTCGGCGGCAAAAGCAGTAAAAGTCGCTATCAGTTTACCTTGCAAAGTGTAGGCTTTGAAGGCGTAAATGAATGGGCCGACAAGCTCATGCAGAAAATGCGTGCCGATCCAATCTTCCGAGATGTAACCAGTGACTCTCAATTAAAGGGTTTAAATGTGCAAATCAAAATTAATCGAGAGCAAGCAGCTAATGCTGGCGTTACCATTGCTGATATTCGAGCGGCTCTGTACTCTTCATTCGGCGAGCGTCAGGTTTCAACCATCTACACTCCGGTTAACACTTATTACGCAATTTTAGAAACGGCTGAAGAGGATCGTCAGTATGAGTCAGACTTAAACAAGGTTTATGTGCGTGGGCGTGCAACCGATAAATTGGTTCCGCTATCTAGCGTTGCCAGCTTTGTTCGCACTGTAGGTCCGACTGCTGTGAACCATCAGGGACAAATTCCTGCGGTTACCCTGTCATTCAACTTAGCACCAGACATCTTTCTTGGCGACGCCACCAAGAAGATAGAGGATTTCACCAAAGAGATTGGCCTACCCCCCTCTATCATCACCAGTTACGGCGGAGATGCAGCCGTTTTCAAAAGCAATCAATCTGGTCAGATGATTTTGATTTTGGTAGCCCTTGGGGTGATTTACATTCTTCTAGGCGTTCTTTATGAGAGCTACATTCATCCACTGACAATTTTGGCAGGATTACCCTCTGCGGCAATTGGGGCGATTTTAGCTTTGCGCATCTTTGGATTTGAGCTCACCGTGATAGCATCTATTGGTATCTTGCTCTTGATTGGTATCGTGAAAAAGAATGCAATTTTGATGATTGACTTTGCTTTGGATGCACAACGCAACCGAGGTCTATCGCCAGAAAAGGCCATTCGTGAAGCGTGTATATTGCGTTTCCGCCCAATTATGATGACGACCGTTGCAGCTCTTATGGGAGCTCTCCCCATAGCCTTTGGAATTGGTGCTGGCGCAGAGTTACGTCAACCACTAGGCATTAGCGTGGCTGGCGGTTTGATCTTCTCGCAATTTGTGACCCTAATCATTACCCCAGTAATTTATCTCTATCTTGATAAATACGCCGGTACAGGCCCACTGGAAATACCTGAATCTGTTCTTGAAGGAACCTAAACTATGCGTCAAGTGATTCTCGATACGGAAACAACAGGTCTGAACCCTGCTACAGGCGATCGCATTATTGAAATCGGCTGCGTAGAAATGGTAGGGCGGCGCCTTACTGATCGCACCTTCCATTACTACATCAATCCTGAGCGCGACATTGATGCGGGCGCTTTTGCCGTTCACGGTTTATCTCGTGAATTTTTATCAGATAAACCAATATTTGCAAATATTGTTGATCAGCTCATTGAATTTGTAGATGGTGCAGAAATCGTGATTCATAACGCAGCCTTTGACTTAGGGTTTTTGGATAATGAATTCGCCCTATTAAAGCGCCCTCCTTTTAGAGGCTTGGCGGCAAAGATTACCGATACCCTCTTAGATGCGCGTCAGATGTTCCCGGGCAAACGAAATTCTTTGGATGCGCTTTGCGAACGTTTCGCCATTAGCAACCAACACCGCACTTTGCACGGCGCGCTCTTGGATGCTCAGCTGTTGGCTGAAGTCTATGTAGCAATGACTAGGGGTCAAGAAGACCTCTCCATTGATCTGATTGATTACACCGTAGGCACTGATTCCTCGGGCCAGATAAAACCATTACCAACCGATCTCAAGCTTCTGCTTGCCACTGCCGAAGATTGCCAACTGCATGAAAAGGTTTTAGCAGAGATTGCTAAGGCAAGTAAAAAGGACCCCGTATGGAGTCCTTCTTTAGTCGCTCTTTAAGAGTCTTAATAATTGCTTAAATCGCTGCAGTAATCGCCTTACCCAAATCATCAGTCTTAGCAGTGCCACCTAGATCCGGAGTTAAGGGTGCATGTCCAGGACCAGCAACTAAGACCTTCTCAATTGCAGTAAAAATGGCTTTTCCTGCTTCGGGATAACCAAGATGTTCAAGCATCATCGACCCACTCCAGATT
>CAIYZI010000283.1 GCA_903930665.1 uncultured beta proteobacterium | reverse complement strand
TGCCACTACTTTTAATATTCCGAAAGTTCCGCAAGGCAACGATTGATTGAATAATAATTTTTGAGCTAAATATCTACATGAAACGATATAAAGCAACAGTTAATGCTGCAGGGATGTGGGTAGAAACAATCCTATATGCTCAAAACCCTGCTCAGGCTATGAAATTATTTCAAGCAATATTCGGCGTCAAGGAAGTGCCGCATCAACCACAGCAGATTGGTTAACCATGAGATTCGATGAAATAGCCCCACAAAAGCCTCTTAGTCCAGAACAGGCTAGGCTGAAATCAATGAAGGATCGCATCCAGCGTGATCAGCAAGCAGTGAAAGCCGAGCGTGCTAGGCAGAAGATTAAGGCTGGGCAGGTTGAGTTGGGGCAATTGAATGATCTTTAAGAGAGTCATTGGTGGCTTAGACTTTAAACTTGCAAAGTTTCAGTATTGGGAGTTTTTTGTCCAATTCCCTGGGTATATGTTTTTACTAGCTGATAGTTCATTAGATTGAATGAGATGCCTCCAATAAGTACCTCTTCGGCTATTTCTGGGTAATTTACCGAAAGCCATCTGTAATGATCGGTAGTCAGTTTAAGTATTGCCTTATGTAATGGCCGATAACCTTTTGCATACGAAGCCTGCCTTTCCTTTAGCCCCATTACGTTTAAACACAGCCCCAGTATTTTTGCATTCAAATAATTTGGCATCCCAGGTATTTGTTTGACCTCATCGTAAATAAGTCTTCTCAGCTTAAATTTCAAAATCTTTTCCGTCTTTGAAGCTGAGAATGATTCAAAGCATGTACTCCAAATTGAATTGTGCTGTATTCCCCACGCCGTCCAAATAGGCCCCTTAATATTTGAGCCTGCTTGAATTAAATCAAACATTAATTCAGCTACTAAATCGTAAATGTCTTTATTTTGAAAGGAGCTCTTTAATCTAAGTCGATAAACGATCGAACCTTCATGATTTTCAAGTAATTTTTTTAGATCGTTGATGAAATTAATCACAGACTGAAATCTTTCATATATTTCAGTGTTGTAAAAATCATCCGTTCTTCCGTTTAACTTATGCAAATCAGACAGTGCTGATTTGATTCTTACAAAAGCCCTATAAATTTCAGAAGAAAATTCATTGCCTTTGGTCTTGTCCAGGTAGGAGCTGATGGCCAATACGCTTACTTGGCAATATGCCTTCCAGTTGCTTGAGCTCCAATCTGCTCTCGCAAAATAATTGATATCTAGTGGTGAACAGTGGTTCTTTCCCAGCTCTTTTATTAACAGAAAATTTCCAAAAAGAGCATTACTTAGAGGTTTTGTATATGAGATGAAGTCATATTGATCCGAGGTCAACTCATCGTGGAGTAGAGAGTTTTTATTTGATATTGCCTCCGAGGATAGATTAACTATGAAATTGCCAATTGGAATATCTTGGCGATGTTGAATGATAATTTCATGCAAAATCTTAATGGCGGTACCCGATGAGTTTTTTATTAGTGACGAGCAGAATTTCTTGTTGGCTATAAGGAGCAATAGGTCATATGCACACCCCTTTGTCACATCCCCAGGCTTTCCATTTTTCTCTAGATTAATCCTCTCATAGTTAGTGTATGTGTATCGTATTAAGTTTCCAACTGATCTTTCAAGTTCGTCGCTAATGATGCCAAGCTCAGTTTCATTACTTCTTAGTATTGCTTTGTAAATTTCACGGGCAAATTTTTCGGCATTCCATTTATTGAATTTTGGCGGTGATATGAATGCAAACCACAGCCAAATTAATAATGTTAGGAGGAAAGTGAGACCCAGCGTCGCAGCCCACACGCCCCTTGAAATAATATTATTTTGGATTATGTACCAGCCTTCAGTTGACCATAGCTCAGTTAGGAGCGTTCCAAGCCCAACCGTCCCAATTACAAAAAAAGTGAGTCCGTAAATTGGTAGGGGTGTAATAGCAGTTCTAAATTTGTAGCGTGCATCTGCAGTGGTAAAGACTATGACCAATAACGCTAGTGCTGCTAAAAATTCAGCAAATCCAAAGATTTTTATATCTTCAGGCGCGGAGGTTGAAAGGCAAAAATACCATTCAGGGTTGATGAGCCAGTAGCAACTGTTTATCATTTTGATATTGATAGTAGGGGTCTAGAGCCACAGTACAGGAATTGAGTACTTCGATCAATCACTGTCATCAGATTCTTGTCTTATATTTCGCAGATTTTCCCTGTCGGATTAAAGGTATTAGCATGATTAAACATCTCTAACCGTCACGTAACGCGACAGCTCAACCGCCTGTTTAATCTACTCTATGTCTGTAGATGCCACTTATAATCCAATCAGTTCCACATGACTCCAATGATCTTGGTGCGTACTGAACACCTGATTTAGTGAGGCTTAAACCATTGTTTTTACTATTGTTTTAGCTCATTTTTAAAGCTTCTAAGGCGTAGGTCGCACGTTCGAATCGTGCTGGGCAGGCCAAAATCCCCCGTTTGATGTTTCTCTAACTT
>CAIYZI010000282.1 GCA_903930665.1 uncultured beta proteobacterium | reverse complement strand
GCATTGGCCGATTTAGCGAAGGTGATTAATGAGCGTGATCGACAACAGTTGGCGATCCAAGCCATTAGTAAAAATGTTTTTGATACGAGTAAAGCGGATGCAAAGTCAAAGCAAGCCCAAGTTGAACAACAAACAGCTTTAGTTGCTAAAAAGAATTTAAAGGCCCCCTTTAGTGGTCGTGTGGGCATTGTCATGATTAATCCTGGCCAGTATGTTAATCCTGGGGATAAGTTGCTTACCCTCCAAACGCTGGATCCTATCTTTGTAGATTTCAATTTGCCACAAAGTAATGCTGAGGCAATCCAAGTTGGGCAAGAGATTGTGGTGACAACAGATGCATTTAAAGATGCAAGCTTTACTGGGAAAATTACAGCCGTTAGCCCCAAGGTCGATACCAATACTCGAAATATTCAGGTTGAGGCCCAAATTGCTAATCCAGATAAAAAGATTCTGCCTGGCATGTTTGCTAATGTGAATGTCAAAATTGGAGACCAAGTTAAATATTTGACCCTGCCACAAACTGCAGTTACTTATAACCCTTATGGTTCAACAGTGTTTATTGCTAAATCTACAGGTAAGAAGGACAAGCAGGGTAATCCTGCTTTAGAGGCGCAGCAGGTCTTTGTCACTACTGGATTTACTCGCGGTGATCAGGTGGCAATTTTGAAGGGCTTGGAAGATGGTGCAACAGTAGTAACGAGTGGTCAGCTGAAGTTAAAGAATGGCACACCACTTATTATCAATAACAAGGTACTTCCCGCTAACTCCCCCGATCCTAAACCTCAGGAATGAGTCCTAAATGAAATGGACTGACTTATTTATTCGTAGACCAGTGTTGTCGCTGGTCGTGAGTGCGCTGGTTTTGATTTTTGGTTTGAAGGCAATTGGCTCATTGCCAGTAAACCAGTACCCAGAAACTCAAAATGCTGTTGTTACGATTACAACCGCTTACTATGGCGCTGATCCAGAAACAATAGCGGGTTTTATTACGCAACCACTTGAGGCATCCGTTGCTCAGGCACAGGGAATTGATTATTTATCATCCACTAGCGTAAGTGGTGTTTCAACCATCATTGCTACGCTAAAGCTGAACTACGACTCCAATGCTGCTTTAACGCAAATTCAAACCCAAATTAGTGCTGTTAAGAATCAATTGCCTACCCAGGCGCAGCAGCCAATATTGACAGTACAGCTCGGGCAGTCAACTGATGCGATGTACATGGGTTTTTATAGCGATGACATCCCGAACAATGCTATCACTGATTACTTGCTAAGGGTTGTAAAGCCAAAGCTAGACTCGGTTGAGGGTGTACAAAATGCAGAAATTATTGGCGGTAGAAAGTTTGCCCTACGAGCTTGGTTGGATCGAGAAAAAATGGCAGGATTGGGAGTAGGTGCTGACGATGTATATAACGCCATGTCCGCCAACAATTATTTATCCGCTGTAGGAAGCACTAAAGGTGACATGGTTGCCGTCGACTTGGTGGCTGGTACAGATCTACATACGCTTGATGAATTCCGCAAATTGGTTGTTAAAAAAGATGGTGTAAATATTGTTTATCTTGACCAGGTTGCTAGTGTCAGCTTAGGTTCAGAGGATTACAACACTAACGTAGCTTTTAGCGGGAAACAATCCGTTTTTATTGGGATTAAGGTTGCCCCTAAAGCAAACCTATTGGATGTAGCTGAGCGTGTGCGAACAGTCATTCCAGGCATTCAAAAACAATTACCCGTTGGCATGACTGGAAAGGTTGTCTATGATTCAACGCAATTTATTACGAGTTCAATTAGCGAAGTAATACATACGCTCCTTGAGGCTTTGGTCATTGTGACGGTGGTTATTTACCTTTTCTTGGGTAGTTATCGTGCAGTTGCAGTACCCGTTATTGCGATGCCGCTTTCATTAATTGGCACCTTCTTTTTAATGCAAGTCTTGGGCTATTCAATAAACTTGCTGACCCTATTGGCTTTGGTGTTGGCAATTGGACTGGTGGTTGATGACGCCATCATTGTTGTGGAAAACGTAGATCGCCATATGAAAGAGGGTAAGTCTCCTTTGGAGGCCTCTCTGATTGCCGCTAGAGAGTTGGGCGGCCCTATTTTGGCCATGACCGTGGTGTTGATCGCTGTCTATATTCCGATCGGTTTTCAGGGTGGATTAACCGGGGCCTTATTTACGGAGTTTGCGTTTACTCTGGCTAGCGCTGTTGCCGTCTCGGGTTTGATTGCCCTAACTCTATCGCCAATGATGTGTTCTCGGATCTTTACCGAGGCACAAGAAGCATCACCATTTGTACAAAAGATTGATCGTATTTTTGATAAGGTGCATCACCGCTACCAATCCACATTACGCAATCTTTTAAGTACTTGGCAAGTCATTATCGTAATGGGGGCTATTCTTCTTGGGGGTGTAGCGTATTTATATGCCACAGCACGTACAGAGTTAGCGCCAACAGAAGATCAAGGCATCGTATTGATGCAAGCTTCTGGTCCGCCTAATAGCACCGTTAACCAGATGCAAACCTATGCAGATCAGATTTATCAAATTTCGGCTGCTGAGCCTGAATATGAACAAATCTTTCAAATTACTAGTCCAACGACTAGCTTTGGTGGTGTGATGCTAAAGGACTGGGGCGACCGTAGTCGTAGCGCCACCTCCTTTCAGCAAGATATGCAGAATAAATGGAACACCATTGCCGGCGCACGCGTGGCGGCGTTCCAATTTCCCGCTCTGCCTGGCGCTCAAGGTTTGCCAGTGCAGGTGGTTATTAATACTACCGAGTCATATGAATTACTCAATGAAGTTTCACAAGCGGTATTGGATAAGGCGCGTCGTAGCGGTAACTTTTTCTTTGTGGATTCAGATTTAAAAATCGATAAACCGCAGGATGTGTTGGTTATTGATCGTGAGAAAGTTGCTGCCTTGGGCATGACGCAGCAACAGGTTGGCGCTGCTTTAACTGCCGCTCTTGGTGGTGGTTATGTGAATTACTTCTCCGTATCAGGCAGATCATATCGTGTGATTCCCCAAGTGAAACAGATTGACCGGCTTAACCCAGAGCAGATTCTGGACTATTACATTCGTACCCCAAGCGGAGCGATGATTCAGGCGCGGACCTTTGCCTCAATTAAGCAGAAAGTTGTTCCAGAATCCATTAACCACTTTCAACAATTAAATTCGGCTACTATTTCGGGGGTGAGTACGCCATTTATTTCACAGGCAGATCTGTTGGAATTTATGCGTGAAACCTTGAAAGAAGTTGCGCCTAATGGATACACCATGGATTACGCCGGACCATCACGACAATTCATGGCTGAGTCTGGTGGATTCTTGGTGACAATGTTCTTTGCGATTTTGATTGTGTTCTTGGTATTGGCTGCACAATTTGAGAGCTTCCGCGATCCTATCGTCATCTTGGTTTCAGTACCCCTTGCTTTATTTGGAGCTTTAATTTTTATCAATTTAGGATTCACAACCCTAAATGTGTACACGCAAGTCGGTTTGGTAACGTTAATGGGTTTAATTAGTAAGCACGGCATTCTTATTGTTGAGTTTGCTAATGAATTGCAAGTCGCTGGACGCAGCAAGTTAGATGCAATTGTTGAGGCTAGTAGCGTCCGTTTAAGACCGATCCTGATGACGACTGCTGCAATGGTATTGGGCGTTCTGCCACTGGTGATTGCTTCTGGCGCTGGTGCGGCTGGTCGTCAATCAATGGGAATTGTGATTTTTACAGGCCTATCGATCGGCACGCTGTTTACTTTATTTGTAGTGCCTGCAATGTACCTATTTATTGGTGCAGATCATCACGCCAAGAAATTTAAGCAAGAATAAATTAGGGTGAGCGATGTGCTCACCCTAAATATTTACCTTACGACAATATTTAATTCTTTATCGGCGATTTTGTTAAATTGGGTTTCTTCTGCAATTCGCTGCATCCAGTTATCTATATGAATGAGATGTGTGCGAGGCCCAGTTTTTTCGGGAAAGGTTTTGTTTAGCAAAATCCATCGATGCACGCAAAGCGCAAGCACTATATCACCAAAATGAAATTGACTTCCTGAGCAATATTTTTGTCCACACAATACTTGATCTAGTACTGCAAACTTGAAATTAGAGTCTTGGTAATTTTTTCGGATGATGTCGTAATTGCGCTCCGCTTCGGGAACGCGAGTTAATCCTAAGAATGCTGCCCTTAATTGTGGCCACATATCGCTTAACTGCCAATCCATCCATTTTTCAGAGTGGTACTGGCTTTTGATATCTGTTGGGAAGTGATGATTTTGATCATGTGTTCGAGCCAAATATCGCATGATCGTATTGGACTCCCATAGCGCCATATCTCCATCTTCGAGGGTGGGCACCAAGCCATTGGGATTGAGCTTTAGGAATTCAGGGGTGTGATTTTTTCCAAACTGCAGACCAGCATCAATTCGTTCAAAATCTTTTCCCTCATGAAGGCCTAGCTCTAAAAGGCACCATAAT
>CAIYZI010000281.1 GCA_903930665.1 uncultured beta proteobacterium | reverse complement strand
TCATTGGTCATGCGAGGTGGCATATAAGGCACACCAGACAAAATCACTGTATGAAACTGATTGGCGATTTCTAGATAATCATTTTGGGAGCGCGGACCACAACACAGGGTTCTAAAGTCAAACCAAACTACCCCATCACACATATGCAGGGGCTTTAATTCGCGCGATTCGATACGCAATACTGGATTAAGGACTTCTTGTTGGTTACCAATCAAACCTTGGAACATTTCTTCTAGGCGATGATGGGTTTCTTCATTAGAGGGTGTGAGGTAAGCCTCAACCTGAGCCATTTGCACGCGACGGTAATCATTACCGGCGTCCACATTCATCACATCTAACTTTTCCTCTAGCAATTTAATAGCAGGCATCAGACGATCTCGATGCAAACCATTTGGATAAAGTTGATCAGGACGGTAATTTGAGGTCATCACAAATTGCACGCGATCAGCAAATAAAGCACTGAGCAAGCGGTACAAGATCATGGCATCAGCAATATCATTAATGTGAAACTCATCAAAACAAATCAGGCGATAACGCTTTGCAATGCGCTTAGATAAAACCTCTAAAGGATCAGCCAATCCTGAAAGCTCATGCAACTCACGATGCACTTCACGCATGAACTCATGAAAGTGAATACGGATCTTTTTTTCAAGAGGCGAAGCAGCATAAAAACAATCCATCAAAAAGGATTTGCCACGCCCTACTCCACCCCATAAGTACAGACCACGAGGCAATGTGGGTTTGAATAACTTCTTTTTTAATCCACTGCTGCGGATTTTTTTATAGGCAGTCCACTCATCTTCGCAGAGCTGCAAGCGCTCGATGGCAGCAAGCTGCGCGGGATCGGTGTGATACCCGCGCGCCTTTAACTCTTGATGGTAATACTCTAATGCTTTCAATTACATGTTTAATGCACGTTTATCCGTCGCTAATGCTGCTTCGCGCACCACTTCCGACAAGCTAGGGTGAGGGTGGCAGATACGGGCAATATCCTCAGCTGCTGCTTTAAATTCCATTGCTACAGCGGCTTCAGCAATTAAATCAGATGCATTTGGTCCAATGATATGAACCCCCAAGATTTCATCGGTAGTTGCATCAGCAAGTACTTTTACAAAGCCATCAGAACGACCCATACCTAAAGCGCGACCATTTGCAGCAAATGGGAATTGACCAGCTTTATAGGCACGGCCTTCCGCTTTCAGCTGCTCTTCGGTTTTACCAACCCAAGCAATTTCAGGATCGGTATAAATAACCCAAGGAATGCAGTTGTAATCGATATGCGGTTTTTGACCAGCGATGATTTCAGCAACCAAAACGCCTTCATCTTCCGCTTTGTGTGCCAACATCGGACCACGCACAACGTCACCTACTGCATAGACGCCAGGTGCTGAAGTTGCGCAAGTATGATCATCAATAGGAATGAAACCACGCTCATCCACTTTCAAACCAATACTATCCAAGCCCAATTTATCGGTATTTGGAACGCGACCAACTGAAACGATCAAACGATCACATTCTAATTTGGCAGCTTTACCAGCGGCATCAGTGTAATTGACCACTACACCTTTTTTATCGGCTTTTACATCGCCAATTTTTACGCCAGTATTAATGCTTAAACCTTGCTTGCTCAATAACTTTTGCGCTTCTTTAGCAATACCTTGATCGCATGCGCCCAAGAAAGATGGCATTGCTTCAAGAATAGTCACTTCAGAGCCTACACGACGCCACACTGAACCCAACTCTAAACCAATTACGCCAGCGCCAATTACGCCAAGCTTCTTCGGTGTGGAATCAAATTTAAGGGCGCCTTCGTTGTCGCAAATGAGAACGTTATCAACAGCGATACCAGGGAGGTGACGAG
>CAIYZI010000280.1 GCA_903930665.1 uncultured beta proteobacterium | reverse complement strand
GTTTAATCAAAACCCCGTCATTTGATAATTCGATAATGGCCTGTCTAATTGTTCCTACCGCAACCCCAAATTCTTTAGCCAAGGCTGACTCAGAGGGGATTGACCGTCCAATTTGCCAAACCCCAGACTGGATTTGCTTCTTAAATATAGCAACTAGATCAACATAACCTAGTGAATTTTTACTCATTACGACACCCTTTATCCCATCCACTCATCTACTCATCTATATGAGTTATAGACTGAATATTGTCCTAAAAGTGAAGACTCAACTATTCGAGAAAACCCTTATATTTGGGATTTTGAAATGAAATGTCTTATTTTTGACAGTGACAAATGCCTACTTCAGCATCCAAGCGATTATTTGAGAACAACAGATCTAAAGATCGGTATATGTGTGAAATACACATTAATCTGAAGTAACGGCCAATCAGACCGCTGGTTGAGTGACCATCATGTTTATCACCCAACAGACTATTTAACTATTGCATTGTCGGGCTCAATCTAAGACCCATATGAGCCAACAAATCATTAAATCTACATCTCACTTAAAAAAGAAAAAATAAAATACTGCTACTGGAGATACCGAACCAAACCACGTAATCAGCTTCATTCATCATCAGTCATGGGCCAAGAGATTATTAACAATGAATATGTACTGTGTTCGCTGGAATTGACGGCAATTATTGCTCCCACTTGTCAAGTTTTCAATTTAAACCTAACATTAGCCGAACTCAATAAATTGCCACTATAAAAAGCTGAAAGATTAAATATGGAAGCAGTGATTGGATTAAAAGAAGCATGCAGGATGATTGAGAATGGCGAACTTTCGGCAGCTGAACTCTTAACGCAATGCAGTAAACGGGCCGATTCGGTAGAGCCCATATTAAAAGCATTTACAAAAAGAGAATCCCTCTCAAATCTCATTGCCCAATCAGGAAGTGGGCCCTTAATGGGCATTCCTGTAGCCGTTAAAGATATCATCGAAACGAAAGATCTTTCAACAACCTATGGATCCTCAATATACAAAGACCATACCCCTAAAGAGGATGCTCCAATTATCAAGAGAATACGTTCATTGGGCGGGGTCGTTTTTGGAAAAACCATAACAACAGAATTTGCTTGGCGACATCCTGGACAAACCACCAATCCATGGAACAGTAGACATACTCCAGGAGGATCCTCTAGCGGTTCTGCGGCAGCTGTAGCTTGCGGAATTGTCCCCCTTGCAATAGGCTCTCAAACTGTGGGGTCGATTGTGAGACCAGCAGCCTTTTGTGGAATAGTTGGTTTCAAAGCAAGCTATGGGGCAATCCCAAAAGATGGCGTTCATCCAGTTGCCGACTCACTTGATCATATTGGATTTTTTACGAGATCAGTGGACGATGCAGCCCTTGCATTTAATTTACTTAAAAATATAGATCAACTCGAACATGGCGCAATTCTTCTTCCCAATGCTGAACTAGATTCATCCAGCTATTTTTCTGAAACTAAGAAGCCTCGCTTTGCCCTCCTAAAAACCCCTTTTGATCATCTTATAAGCGAAGATCAATCCAGAGCTCTCCAGTTAGCTAAAGATCAACTGCTATTAGCAGGGGCAACCATTGACGAATTAGAGCTTCCACAAACATACTGGGATGGAATAGATGCCCTTCATGTTGTAATGGCCTGCGAGGCCGCGGTGACCCACGAAGACCACCTTAAGAGTCACTTCGATCAGTTAAGCGTCCATATTAAGGAACTTGGATCAAGAGGAAGTGCCCATCTAGCAGGCGACTACATTCGAGCCAAAAAACTTCAAAATAAATTGCGAAACTCGGTTGGCCAAATTTTTGAAAAATATGATTCAATTTTATCGGCGCCCGCATTAGGCGAGGCCCCCGAAGGTCTCGACTCTACTGGTGACCCAATTTTTTGTGCTCTTTGGTCGTTCCTAGGAGTGCCCTCGATAGCACTCCCCTTCTTAACCACTAGTAATGGGTTACCAATCGGAATTCAATTGGTAGGTAACTACAAAGAAGACAGTAAACTTTTAAATATTGCCAAATTTACAGAGCAACATTTGAGAAGCCATCCTTTAAGCATCGCTAATAAAGACAAAATCGTAATTCCAAAAATGGTTTAGGTGGCCGGCTCTGAGACTCATGCAACTGCCATCATTAAACCAGAGCGGGCCTCGGAGATGCTGCTGTTGAGGGGTTTGATCGGCTCAGGTTTGGTAGTTGATATAGAAAATAACAGCGATAGATTATTTATTAAAAATGTCTTGATACACGACGGTTGTTAGTCAAATTTCGATGATATTTAGGTAGTCTGATTATGTTCAATCCAGCGACTTTATATTGCTGCATCAGGGCTTCAACAGACTGACGCCATCGTAAAAACGGGTGATTAAATTGATTTAATCCGCAAGGTTACGCCCCCACCAAGCGAGGACATTCATAAAATTTACGGTAGTAGAGAAATATTTTTAACTCCCTCAATCCCTATGAAAATAAAGCGCATCAGGGGTTAAGCGGTTAAGCAGTTTTCCCGGATCCATTTCTAAGCAATATTTCTTTTATTTTTTGATTGTCGTCTATGTGTGCCTTACCTGCCTTAATAGCAAGTTCATAAACGATTCTGGCCGCTTCATCGGCCTTTTGCGCCAAACCCAAAAGATCTAATGCTGCCTTATTGGAGCAGACTGCCTGAAATAGTGTTTTTGCAGCGACATAAGCAACAAGCGTCAAGTATTCAGCCTCTTTTATTTCGGCAATGATATCCATTGTCACCCGATCAACTACCGCCTCGATAATTGTCGCACGTTGCTTTGCATCCAAACTCTGCTTGCGCAACGATTCAACTTCTTTGCTTAGCTCAATTAACCTTTTCTCAAGGGAAAATATTCGCTCTTGACCCAGATCTTCTGACATTACTTAGCCCTCCGCATACTACTAGGGTATTCATATACTTATAATTTGTCAAATTATTATATATTCATAAAGCCAAAAACTAGGTAAATAGGCCACTTTTAAGAAAATCAAGCATCACGATAATGTTCAGCAATTTCATGAAAATGACTCTCTTCCATCAAAAATATATTAGCGATGATGGGATCAAACTGAGTACCACTCTTAGAGGTGATTTCTTGGACAGCCCGTTCATGAGTCCACGGTTCTTTATATAGGCGTCCACTTACCAAAGGATCGTAGACATCTGCCACAGACATAATTCGAGCTTCTAGTGGGATGGACTCCCCAGCTAGGCCACGCGGATAACCCGAACCATCCCATTTTTCATGGTGACAGCCTGCAATCTTGATTCCTTTTTGAATAACATCGTACTCACCATCATGTTCAATATGGGCAGCATCTAATACCGCCTCCCCAATCAAGGTATGAGTTTTCATTACAGTCCACTCCTCATCTGTAAGACGATTCTTCTTGAGCAAAATACCATCAGGAATACCAATTTTCCCGATGTCATGAAGAGGGGCAGCCTTAAATAATAAATCGATCGATTCATCAGAAAGTTGATCAGCAAAATATCCTTCGGACCGAAGGCGTAGGGCAAGAGCCCTAACATAATTCTGGGTACGAAGAATGTGGTTACCTGTCTCATTATCCCTGGCAAGTGAAAGTGCATTTAAGGAGGCCAGCATTTGAACTTCTCTAAAAGATGCTTTCTCCTTAGCACGATTATGCAGATGGTCCAGCACAACCTCAGTCTTATGACTAGCAATCCCCAAGGCATGAAGGGCCACAAAACTCGCTAGAAAAGACATGCCTAAGTTAAATAGGTAAAGATTAAAAACGATTAATTTGCTCCAATGATTCAGCATGATCAACCCACCTGGAGCAGATATGGTGAAGTACATAAATAACAAAAATGAAGTTATAGTTAGAAGCATTTGGTGCTTCTGGTTATGTGGCCAAATTAAATATGACCCCACACCAATGGGGAAAAAGAAATATTCAAGACCAGCCCCAATTCCCACCATGGAGCTATATGTAAAAACTG
>CAIYZI010000279.1 GCA_903930665.1 uncultured beta proteobacterium | reverse complement strand
TCGATTGACTACGTGATCGCCGACCGATTCCTGATTCCGCCCGAACAGGCCATGTACTACTCCGAAATTCCGCTGTACATGCCAGACATCTACCAGTGCAGCGACCGCAAACGCAGTGTCGGCCCAACCCCGACCCGCGCAAGCTGCGGCCTGCCCGAGCAGGGCTTTGTGTTCTGTTCGCTCAACAACAACTACAAATACACCCCAGAGATGTTCGATGCATGGATGCGTATCCTGCAGCGAACCCCAGGCAGCGTACTTTGGCTTTTGGCGGATAACCTTTGGGCAGCAGACAACCTCAAGCGCGAGACCATCGCCCGCGGTGTCGATCCCGATCGCATCTTTTTTGCCCCCCGTGTCTCTCCGGAAAACTATCTGGCCCGCTATGCGGTGGCCGACCTCTTCTTGGACACATTCCCGTTCAATGCCGGTACCACGGCCAACGATGCGTTGTGGATGGGTTTACCCGTTCTCACCTACACCGGACGCTCTTTCGCATCGCGCATGGCAGGCGCACTGCTAACCGCTGCCGGACTGCCCGAACTGATTACCTATAACTTGCGCGACTACGAAGAAAAGGCGGTGGCCCTGGCCACGCACTCCGACGACTGCCGCAGGCTTAAAGACCACTTGGCGCAGACCAAAGAAAACGGGGTGCTTTTTGACACCCCGCGATTCGCGCGCAACCTCGAAAAAATTCTGCGGGACTTGTCGTCCGGGCTCTGACAAACGCCGTAAGCGCCTAGCGAAGCTCAAGCCTAGTGCAAATAGCCGCCCGCCTGACCCACCTGAGCGTCACACTGGGCCAGCCAGGGTTCAACGATATTGCGAATTTCAGCGTCGTTTATGAGAATGCGCCGCATGATGTGGGACTTTTCGGCACGCCCGTTGGCGTCCAGCAACTCGTCAGATGCCTTGAACTTGAGCCGCTCGATCAGGACCGCGCAGATGCTCTCACAACGCGCAACCGCATCCCAATCTGCCATACGGGCAGCCCGAACCATTTCGGCGCTGGTACTCTCGATAGCCTTGTAAAAATCAAGCAAGGACTCAGACATGTCCAATACCCTTAAACCGGCTGAAGGTAGGGCTGACCCTTGCCTTTGATTTGCTTCCATGCGCTGGCTACCGGTTCAATCAGGCTGGAAATTTCCTGCAATCCGGCCACATCATTTTTGGCATTTGCCAATACCAGGCGACGGACACAGTAGTCATACAACGCGCGAAGGTTAGCCGCAACTTCTCCGCCATTTTCCATGTCCAAGGGAGCGATCAGGCCTTCTTCCAGAATACGCAAGGCATTGTTGATACTTTTGCATTTTTTCGCGACATCACGGCTGGCAATGTGCGTGCAGGCTGCGCCGAGTTGCTGCAAAAGGGAATCAAACAAGAGACAGACCAACTGGTGCGAATCAGCCATTTGAACGCTGGCATCAATGCCTGCAAATTTATAGGCGGCTGCCGATCGGGCGCTGACTGAGGTAAACATGCTGCATTCCTTGAAGGTATGCATTTTTATCGGCAGCTTTCTGGCGAACTCAAGTCCTGCGGTAAAAATTTTCAGGGGTTTCAGGAGGATGACTTGTTCCAGGAAGTAACTTGCTGGGAAACGTAGGCACTCAATGCATTCAACGATGCCATGGTGCCGTCCAGGGCGCTGTACGTTTTTGTCAAACTTGCGGCAACCGCATCTACATGGTCATTCACATCCGCCTGCTGATTGGAGTTGTCTGTGAGCTCCTGCTGCAGGGCCGTTTGTTCGTCCGTCACCGCACCGGTGGCAGACAGCGCACCGTTTGCATAGTCGGCAAACTTGAGGGCCAGGCCCTCTGTATCAGAGTTACCGGTAGTGTTGGTAAATAGCTGTTGCAACTGCGTGCCATTGTTCGCGGCGGCGGTCAGCGCAGAGGTGTCAACCGTCAACGACCCATCAAGCTGCCGGCTGACACCGATGTCGGACAAAAGGCTGTAGACGCCACCTGAGGTGGTCGGGGAAGACTCCGTATCGAGCAATGAGTTCTGCATCCCCAGAATGACCGAGTCACCCTGGAAAAGCGAACCGGTCTGCGTGGACGCGTCATAGCTGGTAAGTGATCGCAGAGTCGAATTCAGACTGTTGTAGGCACTGACGAAGTTATTCACATTGGAAATGGCCGTACTTGTATCCTCACTCACAACCATGGAAATCGGCGCATTTACCTGGGAAGCCGTTCCATATCCGGTGGTTGTGGTGGCCTGAAGGTTAATGGTGACTCCCGGAATATTGTCTGACAGGGTATTGCTGCTGGATGTCACTGCCAGGCCATTGATGCGCACATTGGCATCCTGTGCATACTGTGTGCTGGCTGTGTTCGCCGCCATACCACCAGTTGGACTCGTCTGCGGATCGAACGCCATCATTGACAGGTTGCTTGCGTCGGTAGGCGTGGTCTGAACCCGGAATCCGGACGCAGCACCCGTGGTTTGGGAAGTCAATTGCAAGTGGTCACTGGTGCCATCGAAGAAGTCCGTCGCCACCACACCTGCATTGGCTGCATTTATCTTTGCTGCCAGACTCGCCACAGTGTCCGTGGCAGAAACGCTGATGCTCACCGCAGAATTTCCCGACGCTGCAGCAAAGCTTGGACTGGAGCCTGACGCGGTACCGCTCCATGTGCCCAGTTGTATCGTCATCGTCCCGGCCCCCACCGTACCCTGGGTCGAGACACCCGACGAAGTTGTGGTT
>CAIYZI010000278.1 GCA_903930665.1 uncultured beta proteobacterium | reverse complement strand
GAATTAGGAGGGCCAAATGCCAACTGGCAAATTAGTCCAGGAGTACCGCAAAATGTTCCCTATTCTGGCAAACTCCCCTTCTCTTTTAATGATCAAAATAACTTAGTGCTTGGCGCCTCTTACCTTGGTGATCATGGCTATACAGGGGTATCTGTTGAACGCCTTAATCATAACTATGGTGTTCCTACTGCTGATGGCGGATTTATTCAGCAATCTCAAAATCGCTATGATCTTCAGCATGAAACTCAGGACCCCTTTGATGGATTTACCGCTTTTAAATTTAGTGCCTCTAATAGTCATTATGTACACAATGAATTTAACAACAATGGCGTTGCGCAAACCAACTGGAAAAATGATGCCAGTGAACTGCGCGCAGTTCTTGATCACCAAAAATGGAATGGCTGGAAAGGTAGTTATGGACTTCAGGCCTCAACCGCTAAATTAACTGCAACTGATATTGCTTCTGGCAATTCCAGCATCGTTCCGCAAACTGTGACCAATTCCAATGCTCTATTTTGGGTTGAGCAAGGTAATTTTGGTGATTTTAAAAATAGCTTGGGTTTACGCTATAACAATGTGGGTCAAAATCCCAATCAATCTAGCGTATTTGCCGGGGAAGGCGACATCATATTCGGAGGTTCTACATACAACCCACCTACGCTATTAAATCGTCAATTTAATTTGCTTTCTTATTCAGCGGGAAGTGTCTGGGAATTCTTACGTGGTTATGGCCTAGGGGCAACCTATACGGAGTCACAAAGAGCACCAAATGCTCCTGAGCTTTATGCCTATGGACCTCATGATGCGACATCCACATTTATTGTTGGTAATTCTGGATTGCAAACTGAAACCTCTCATAATTTTGAGATTGGCCTACAGAAAAATAGTGGATTAATTAGAGGCAAAGCTAACGTATATCAAAATGAATTTACTAACTACATCTACGGCTATTACACAGGCAATACTGCAACTGGCGAAGGTTATGTCAATTACCCCGTAGTCGTTTCCCAACAAGCTAACGCCACCATTAAAGGTGCCGAAGCGGAGCTTACTTACAACTGGCAAGAAAACGGTACGGGCGGCAGAATTTTTGGAGACGCCTCGCAAGGGACCTTTAATAGTGGTGGAAATTTACCCTTACAGCCCGCTCCACGCCTTGGCGCCGAAATAGCTCACCAAATCAATGAATGGAAAATGAATGCGACTTACATTCATGCTTACCAACAAACCCGTTTAGCAAGCTTTGAAATTGGGCCTACACCAAGTTACAACCTACTCAATGCCGGCCTCTCTTATACAGAGAAAATCCAAGCGGTCTCTTGGACAGGCTACCTACGTTTAAGTAATTTGCTCAATCAAGATATACGCTATGCCACCACGCCTGAAACCGTTAGACTCTATGCCCCTCAGCCAGGTAGAAGCTTGATGGTGGGTGTTAAAGCGGCCTTTTGAGCAAGAGCCCACTATGAATAGTAACTAAATAATGCCCCAACCAGTCCCGCAACAAGAATAACTAAAACTGGATTTATTTTTGTTCTAAGGATGAGGTAAAGGGTCACCAAGGCCAAGGCTAAGGTAACTGGACTAAAAATCGAAGCCTTCCCAACTGCATAAACACCCGAGGCCATTAATCCAATGGAGATAGGTTCTAAAGCATTTTGAACTGTGCGACGCCAAGAACTTTCTCCAAAGCGGCTCCATAAATGTCCAGCATAAAAACACAGAATGCTGGAGGGTAAAAAGAAGGCCAAGAGTACAACGCCCGCACCCAATAATCCCGCGATTCGATAGCCAATGATCAAAACCATGAGCATATTGGGGCCAGGGGACAGCTGGCCAATACTGTATGCATGAACAAATTGAGTATGGTCAATGCCAAACTGGTGCGCTAATATGCTTTGCATTTCTGGCAAAACAGCAGTACCACCCCCTACCGCCAAGATAGACAGTAAAGAAAAGCTGAGGGCTAATTGAATGAATACATTCATAGCTTTTTACTAGGTCTATAAAGATAAATTGCGATCGGAGCCATGACCAATAAAACGAGAGGAAGCGATAGCTTGGTGATGCTCATTAAGATGAAAGTGGTTATGATCAAAAAAAGTGATTTCACATGACGCCAGTGCTCATCACCAATACGGTAAGTGATTGCACCCAATAATCCCGTAGCTGCTGCAGCAATACCCGGCAGAATCAAATT